>JAGLWO010000416.1 GCA_023133395.1 Candidatus Cloacimonadota bacterium
TACTGCAATTACCTTGATTACTACGTTCTTGGTAAACATTATCAGAATAGTGGTGGTGGAAAATTGAAGTTTAAATACCAGGAACAAGATTTTTATTTCGATTGGGGAGGAAACTACCGGCATGAAACTTTTGAATATAGAGAATTGACTAATGAAGATGATTCAATTCCTAAAGTTTTCCAGGATAATTATGCTCTTTTTGCTAACACAAAATTATCACAGGATATCTTTCCTTACTCATTAAGTCTGTTTCTATCTGGAAGATGGGATTTTACTTCTGAATTTAAGGATTTTGGAAGCTGGAAAATTTCTCCTGAATGTTCTTATGAAAATGTCTTCAAGTTTATTGTTGGTGGTAGTGCAGGAAATGGATTTACTATACCTTCATTTTACAATCTCTATTGGAAAGGAGATTCACAGGCAATGGGTAATCCGTATCTTATTCCAGAAGAATCCCTGAGCTGGCAAGTTTTCTCGAAGGTAGAATTATATGATAATTTTATTAAATTTTCATATCGTCATGATGATATCGATAATATGATTATCTGGTTTCAGAACTTTAATTACACCTGGAAACCAACAAATCTATCTGCTGCAGAAGTTTCAAATTACGAAATTGAAGCTGAAATAAATCTCTTCCAATTCCTTAAGCTTGCAGGAACATATATTAAAATAGGAGCATTTGATAGAACCAGGAATGAAGACGGTTCGCAAACATCTTTTTATGGTAAAAAAATCATCTATACTCCAGACTTTGCCATGAATTTGAATTTCAATCTAACTTATAAAAATCTTAATTGTAGAATTTCCTATGCAAAAACTAGTGAACAGTGGTCAACAAGAGACCAATTAACAGAAGAAAAACAACTTCCAGCTTATGACCTTGTAGATGGGAATGTTTTTTATTCTAAACAACTGAGAAAATTTGAGATAAAAACAGGTATCAGAGCAAATAATATTTTCGATAAACTCTATGAAATTTACGAATATATACCTCAACCAGGTTTTAATTGGGAAGTGAGTATAAAAATAGAATATAAAATTTAGGAGAGTATTAAATGAAAAAGAAACTGTTAAT
>JAGLWO010000417.1 GCA_023133395.1 Candidatus Cloacimonadota bacterium
AATTTCAGACTATAATTTACAAAATTTTACATTATGAGAAAGAACCTTATTTAGGAAATACTAACTGGTATAATAAAGCCTTGTTAGTTGGTGATCCGACTACTTCAGGGCAATCTTGTGTAGATACAAAAATTAGTATTAAAGAAATGATTAATCAATATTCAGAGAATTTTTCATTTACAGAGGTCTATTCAGTTCCCTGGGTTTCACAGATAAGTAATGGTTTTAATGAAGGAGTCAGTTATTTTAATTATCGTGGATATTATGGTATGAGTGGATGGGGTCTCGATGAAATTGATAATTTGAATAATGGTTTCATGCTTCCTGTGGCAGTGTTATTAACTTGTAGCGTGGGGAATTTTGAAGGAACCTATGACTCGAGAACCGAACGATTCTTAAAAGCTGGTTCTCCAACTAACACAAAAGGAGCAATTGCAGCAATCGGTACTGCTACTGACGATAATAATACTTGTTTTAATAATTGTGTTGATGCAGGAATTTATTACGGGATCTTTGTAGATAAAATTTATCACTTAGGTGGTGCTCTTAATCGAGGAAAATTAAATCTATTCAATTGTTACCCTAATAATCCATACAATGCTGTGTATAAGTTTTCCTATTGGAATAACCTGATGGGCGACCCCGGTATGGAAATATGGACAGGTTCTCCTGAACCAATGTTGGTTACCTACGATTCCCAAGTACCTGTTGGCTCTAATTTATTGGAAGTAGTGGTTTTAACAAGTGCAGGTATTCCTATTGAAAATGTATGGATTACTATTTTAAAAGGAAATGATGAGATATTTTCAACAGGATATACTGATGATAACGGTGAAATATATCTTCCAATTGAAGCAGACAACACCGGTGAAGTAAACCTTACTGCAACCAAGCATAATTATATACCGCATATAGGAATTTTCAATATTGTGCAAAATGATGTTTTTGTAAATGTTTTTGAAATTGATATTGATGACGATAATTTCGGAAGTTCTTCCGGTAATGGAGATTCTATTATAAATCCTGGTGAAGAAATTGAGTTAAATGTTAGCTTAAAAAATTTCGGTTCAATAACTGCAAATTCAATATCTGCAACTATTTCTTCAGAAAATTGTTTTATTACTATAAATGATAATTTGGAATATTATGGTAATATTCCTGCAGACACTTCAGCATATTCTTCAGATGATTTTGATTTTACAGTTGATTCAAATGCAGTTGGATGCTCTGAATTTATAATTGATATTATAATACAGGACATCAATAATAACGAATGGGATGATAAGATTTATCTGAATATAGAAGGACCTAACCTTCAACCTGTTAGTTATTCGATTATTGATGGTAATAATGGTATATTAGATCCTGGAGAGACTGCGGAACTTACTGTTACCATAGAAAATGTCGGAGCTGTTTCTTCAAACCAGGTATTCGGCATTTTAACATCTTCAAATAATAAAATAACAATCGATGATCCGAATGGATATTTTGGAAACATTCCGCCAGGTAGTCAAATGACTAATAATTCCGATAGATTTGTTATATCAGCAGATCAGGAGATTATCCCTGGTTCACAGTTCGCTTTGGAACTTCAACTATATAATGCTGATGGATATGATAACATTGTCGGTTTCATTTTAGAAGTCGGAGAAGTATTTGTAACCGACCCGTTTGGTCCAGACAGTTACGGATATTACTGCTATGATGATGGAGATATAAATTACGATCTTTGTCCAAATTATTCCTGGATAGAAATTGATCCGAGTTATGGTGGTTCCGGAACAATTATTCCTTTATATGATAGCGGGGATATGGGTGATATAGAAAATATAGATTTACCGTTTGTTTTCAGATTTTATGGGAATAATTATACAACAATCACAGTTTGTTCAAATGGCTGGATAACTCCTGGTGGTTCTGAATCTATGTCTTTTATGAACTGGAGTATTCCCGGACCAAATGGACCGTCTCCAATTATTGCTCCCTTCTGGGATGATTTAAAAATCAATAATGGAAATGTTTGTTATTTTTATGATCAAACACAAAACTTTTTTATTGTTGAGTGGTCTTATCTGCAAAATGATTATAACAATGATGAGGAAACTTTCCAGGTTATATTATATAATTCAAACCATTACCCTACAATAACTGGAGATAGTAAAATTTTATTTCAATATGAGACAATAAACAATGTTGATCAGGGTAATTACGGAACAT
>JAGLWO010000418.1 GCA_023133395.1 Candidatus Cloacimonadota bacterium
ATCAAAACGAACGATTGTACCCTTTGCCATTTCCTGCTTTTGAACAATTTCAAACATACTATCTTTCCTCACATATACCGTTATTATTAATTAAATTCCTAATTTTATTGAACTAATTCCAGACCCTGTCTTCTCCTATTTATCCGGGAAAAAATTAATTATCAAGAATCTTCTCCACTTCTTCTCTATCAACATCCATTATATAAGTAATTTTAGTCATTTCACTTGCTTCTTTAGTTATGGCTGCTATATCGTTGCGAGTTATATGCTCGAGTGCAAATTTACGACTTCCGCACATTAACTGACGCAAACCTTGAGCTAAACGATGGTAGTAAGTGTAAAGACCAATTGCTCCTGTTGGAATATTTTTGAATTTGTCGCCGTACCTTTCTTCCAATTCAGGTGCAGTTACAAATATTTCATGTTTAGTTACACCAAAGCGTTCGATATAAACTGGAACCTGTTCTTCATCAATCTTCTTGCCGATCGTTTTACCAACCATAGCAGCAGCAAGAGGTGCTCTTGCCATACCAATCAGTTTAACATAAGGAGCACCAAGAGCAAGTCCCTTGTAAATCTGGTCTTCAAATGTGAATCCACCTGCAAGTGCCAGATCCGGGACATATTTATCTTTTTTCTTTAACATATCGGTATATTCGTAAAGTAAGGAATGAAGCTCAACAGCAGGCACACCCCATTCGTTCATCATTCTCCAGGGACTCATTCCTGTTCCACCACCGGCTCCATCAACTGTGAGCAGTTCAATTTCTGCTTCTGAAGAGAATTTGATAGCTCTGGCAAGGTCAGCAGGTCTGTATGCTCCGGTTTTTAAGAAGATTCTCTTTGCACCAAGTTTACGTAATTCTTCAACTCGTTTCATGAAACCATCTCTGGTTACCATTCCAACTCGGGAATGACGCTCAAATTCTTTGAAAGCACCCTTTTTGAAAGCTTCAATAACTTTTGGATCTGTTGGATTGGGAAGAACAACATATCCTCTTTTATAGAGAAGTTGAGCTTTTTCAAGGTTTTTAATCTTAACTTCACCACCAATATCTTTTGCACCCTGTCCCCATTTTAACTCAACTGTTGTTACACCCAGTTTTGATAATCCAAATTCCTGTACTCCAAGACTTGTATCCTCAACATTTGCTTGAAGAATAATATCACCATAATCTTCCTGTTGCCATTCGCGGAATAGTTTAATTCTCCATTCTAGATCTGGTGCTTTAATAATTTTCTTATTTTTGAGTTCAGATTCCACATCCATACCAACGACATTTTCACCAATAGTAAGTGCGGTTCCTGAAATCGCAGAACCAATAGCAAGACCGGGCCAGTTGTTTTTTGCTACATTGGTAGAACCAAGTCCCGGGATGATAAATGGGAGTTTGAATTTCATTTTGCTTTTTGCACCAATAGAAGTTTCTAAATCCACATTTGGAAAGATGGCTTTATTGCTATCTGCTTCTATTCCGATAGCACCAACTGCAGTTCCAAGAATATTAAAGTGAGAGTAATCTACAGGATAGTCCTTTTCAGCTGCAGTAGTAATTATGCCAAAAGGTTGAGGGTAGATTACTTCATGACCTCTGTATGCGGATTTCCCAATTTCACACATACCAATACATCCATCAACACAGGTAACACACATCCCGCTAAAAGGACTTACAGAACCTTCAGTCCTGTTTTTTGTTAAAGTTGCTGCCGTAGCATTTAATCTTGTTAAACTCATTTTATTCTCCTTTTCTCTTTATTTTTTTACTTTAGCCACAAAGGCTCAAAGGCAC
>JAGLWO010000419.1 GCA_023133395.1 Candidatus Cloacimonadota bacterium
CGGAGAAAACAACTTCGGTTGCATACTCTATCCAAATATGCGGATGTGAAAAAAGCTGCATTGACAACAAGATAAAATAGATTATGAAAAACTTTCTCATTCATTAATTCCTTTAAAGAAATATATATTTTTTGTTTACGTTATTAGAGCAAGATATTTTTGTACTCAAAGAGGAAATTATTCATGCGAAAAGCAATAATAATAATTTTTATTTTAGTAGTATCCGGATTATCTGCTATTCCGATTTTACTTAATGTAGAAATTATTCAGCAGAATGAGATAGTAATTTCCTGGAAAATCGAAAATCCTGCTGAGAATATGAAAATAGAAATTGGATGTTTTAGAAAAGCAGATAAAGAAATTATCGAAATTCCATCTGAATCTGTAACCGGAGATTTTGGTTTTTTAGAGAAAAAGGATTTTTATGAATTACAAATAATATTAGATGGATTACCACAAGATTTCATGCTGGATGATTATATTATCTTTCCGAAACTGATCTATAATGACAGAATATATTACGAAATGAAGAAATTTAAAGCTGGCGCGTATGGAGTTATAATGGCGGAAAATATCATCGAGATGATTTCTTCAAAAGAATTTTACATCAGTAAATTTGAAGTAACGAACGAACAATTTAAGGCTTTTGTGAATGCCGATGGTTACGAGTTCCAGGAATATTGGATGATAGATCCTGCCTTGATGTCGAAAAGTATTATAGGGTGGATTTATCAGGCTAAATATAGGATGACATTGCCCTTTGAATGGAGTTTTTCCAAAAATCCTTTTTGGAAAAAAGCTGAATCAAATTTTATTTATGGACCTGTTACGAATGTTCGCTGGTTTGAAGCAAATGCTTTTTGTAATTGGATGCAGGGTGAAATGCCAACCCTGGAGCAGATTCAAGTTGCTTTTTATAATTCTGTTGAATGTAAAGATGATATGTTTTCAGGTATTTCAATTTTTAAAGATAATAGCTTTCCCCTTCAAAAAGTATGGGATGGAGTTTCTGAGTGGTTGATGAGTGGTGTTGAACCTTCTTCTGCATCCTGTGCAGGATGCAATGAAATGTTTGTTATGATAAATAATGCAAACCAAAAATGGAATTATGTTGTTACATTACTAAAGTGTCCATTATTCAGAAATGCAAATTTGGGTTTCAGGTTCGTTATTGATTAAGTTTCCTGTTATCTTCACGATTTGATAGCTAAGGATCACGAAAACTTACCATTCTCAAAGTATCGAATTAACCGTTTCGATGGTTTACAGAGTTGTGGGGAGGTACGGATATATTATAATGGAACAATAAGGCTCGAACCTTTTATGCTGTGTTATCGGAAGTTTTGATTATTCACATTTTTTTTATATTCGTTATCTATATCATTGAAATATTCCATTATGTTCATTGATGCTTGCCCATTGCAAATAGTACTTGCTGGGACTTCTTTTGATATAGATATAACTTTTATCCCATTAAGAAACACATCAAAGTTTAAAATGATCGGTCTATTCTGGTCTATATTTAGTCGTATAGTATTGAGAAACTCAGAGTAATTCATAACAAGTATATCCATATTCTTTAGAAAATCTATTCTCTTGCCAATTATTTGGTCAGGACTTTCTGGATTATAAATTAAATTTATCCTTTGCCGTCCGGATTCTAGTTTTGAAATTGAATATTTATAATCCGTTATAAAACGGTATCTTGTTTTTTCATCTGAAAATAACCCAACAACATTGGCTAAGCCTACTGATGTCCCCTCTTCAGTCGCGATTCCTTGTTCAGAGAAAGAATCTAGTGTTATCCTGAATTCAAGAGAACGAATAATTGAATCTATTTTTCCCACATTGATATTAACAGTACTATTTTCGATTTTCCCTATTCCTATATTCTTGTCCCCCTCTTGATTAATTTGAATATTATCATTTCCAACTATGGATTGAGATGGTTCTTCCTGTTTAAATAATTGCAAAACACCAATTATTATCATTACTAAAATGCTCAAAATTGCAAGCCCAATCATAATCTTATTTGTTTTGCGTGTATTCATTTATTATTTTCCCTTATCTGAAAAAAGATGTCAGCAGGATTTTCGAGCTGCACAAGTAGTAAAGTATAATTCAAAATCTTTCTATCTGAGTACAAACGGAATGATTATGGATATTAATCCAGTGCACACCACTACCAAAATGAAAAGATTATATCTTATATTGTAATTTTTTAAGAGAGATGAATCATAATACTTTTCTACCTTCTGGTCTTTATACATGCTCAATAATCCATTTAAGAGTTTTGACCTTGTTTGCTTTCCTTTTAACAATCCAAAAATGGCAACAAGATTAATTACAATAATAAGAACCACAAAAATGAACATTACAACCAGATAAGTGGCCTCAGTGCGTGATTTTTCAATAAAACCGGAATTTACAGCAAGTGATATCAGGTTTAGTAAAATCGCTGTAAGTACAAAAATTATGTCTGTCCGTGTGTTTTGTCCCAGCTCTGAAGTAATGTGTTTATGAACGTGTTCAATCATCATAATAATCCTCCATAGTTTAATTAATAATTAAAGGCATAATATTGCGCATAGATCATTCGTTTATTATCTCCCTAAAAAATCAATATCAAAAGTTGTGTTTATTTTCTTAGCGTCAAGGAAAATACTTCAACATAATCCTATTAAAGAAATGTCATTCTTTCTTTTTGAATTATCATTGAGTGCCTTTTTGTTCTGTCATTCCCAACTCGATTGGGAATCTATTTCATTTTTTTTTTCGTGGATTCCCGTTTTCACGGGAATGACAAGGATAGTTAGGAATGACAAATATAGTTGAGAGTAACAAATAAATTTGAAGTATATGAATGCTATCTCAATTGATAAAAGTCCTTCTCTTTTGCAAAGGAACATCCTTTGCAGCTTACAGAGCAGGAATTGCATTCGGTGTGTAGTTTACTGATATAACCTTTTCTTTCGAGGGTTTCCAGCATCGCCTGCATGGCGCTTTCATCTATTTTGAAATGGATGGAAAGATCTGAAAGGCTGATTATTTTTTGTTCTTTGAATAAATTTATTATTTTGCGGAGCATGTTGGAAAACTTCCGAAGTTTTTAAAACTTCGGAAGTTTATTATTATTATTTTATTAGTATCTGTTCAGCGGTCTTTCGGGGAATGATATAACGGGATTCACCAACAGCAACGATAATGTTCGGATCATCGAATTCATTTTTTTGTACGGAGATAATACTTCCCGCATAAATTCCCATTTCAATGGTTTTTTTATCTGGATTGAATTTTACGATGTATTTGTTACCAGGTATTGCTCCATTGAGGTTGACAGGCACTCGACGATGGCGTCCGTGACGACCACCGTGCATTCTGTTTCCTTTTCTCCTGCCGAGTCCTTTTCCCCTTCCAAACATCAAATCTCCTTTTTCTTTTAAAGGATAAAATAACACTCATTCTTCAAAATGCAAATAATTCTCAATTGCAATTGGTGTCAATTATTAATTTCTTTATCCCTTCTTAAGAACCAAAACATAACTCATTGAAACTTTAGGCTTTTCAATAATTTGATAACCAATATCTTCCATAAAGGTTGCCAGTTCATTTATGTTTGTTTGAGAAACATGTTTTTTGGGTTCCGCAATATACAATATCCCACCGGGTTTCAGAAGGCTGTGTATCTGTTTCAGGAAATCATGGGAATTAGGTGTTTCGTGGATCATCCAGAAA
>JAGLWO010000042.1 GCA_023133395.1 Candidatus Cloacimonadota bacterium
TATTCACATCCGACATTACCGGCTCCTTCCGGGTCAAGGAAGTCCGAGTTGTTGTCGTTGTCCCAGATCAACACCGTCTGTGCAGATACAATGACCGAGATTATCCATAAGGATAAAACCAAAAAGATAATTGCAAACTTCTTTGTAAATAATTTCATTATAATTTCCTTTTCTACTTGTTAATCATTTTAGCAGAATCATCTTCTTCACGCTGGTAAAATCTCCATTTTCATTATCTACATCGAAGATAGAAAAGTAAATACCGCTGGATACACTTCTATTGTTATCATCATTTCCATCCCAGGTAACTTTATGATAACCAGCATTTTTATTCTCGTTTATTAACATTCGGATTCTCTGTCCTTTAACATTATAAATCGACAGAGAAACAAAGGAGCTTTTTTCTACTGAGAAGGAAATGGTTGTTTCCGGGTTAAACGGATTTGGATAGTTACCAATTAATTCTGTTCTTACAGAAGTGATGTCATTCCCCGCACCAGTATGCTCAACAGTAGCTATATTAGAAGGTTCTGATTCATAATCTCCAGAATATACTGCTGTAACATAATACTCATAGTAACCATTGGGAACATTCGTATCTATATAGAATAATGATATTGTTGTCCCTATTTGATCGCCATCCCGATAAATTCTGAACTCAATAAATTCTCTACCCTCAATTGGAGCTTCCCAACTAAGAAAGACATTACTTCCTTGACTGGTGGCTATTAAATCGGTTGGAGGAGGAAGCATAACTGTTGCATAGGCATCATTGGAAGGATCAGATTCACCTTCAACATAAACAGCAATAACATAGTAAGTATAATCTCCAGCGTCAAGTGCTTCATCTGTGTAACATGTAGTTGGGAAAGGAACATTACTGATCTCATCGATGAGTTCGCCATCACGATAAATTTTATAGTATAACAGGTCACGATTAATAACTTCCCAAGTAAGATACACACTATTGAATTCCACTACTTCTGCCTGTAGGTTCTGAGGTGGATTCGTTCCACTGGAACCATCAATTGAAAGAGCTTTTATACAGAAATTACCTGTATTCTGATAAGTGGATGGATCGTCGTAATAATAGAAATCAAGCCAATCATCACCACTTTTATAATAACTTTCCCCTGGACTGGCAGAAGATAATACGATCGTTCGATATTGAGCTCCAAGTAAAACCGGCACATCGGAAGTTCTATCGTAGGGATGTCCTCCATCAGATAAAGAGAGATAAATATAAAAATCATCTCCTTCTGAAAGAGTAACAACAGTATCCAGATCTATTGTGTGTAAGCCGGTATAGTCGATCGTCCCGGATTTGGTAGATAACTCATTTTGCAGGTTTGTTCCATCAAAACCATCATAAATTTTAATTGTATAATCTACATTATCGACTGCTGTGAAGAAATTGACAGCATTTAGAACCTGTGAACTGGTTGCTGTGAAAGCATTAAAAGCTTCTATGCAATCTGTTTTTGTGTCCCTCCAGCCATGATAATCATGATAATAGATATTGTCATACTGCTGTGGTTCTACATCCTGGAAGGATATGGCACCCATCTCCGGATTCTGGCAGGCATGTTTATCATAATAAGAAATCCAGAAATATCCATTATTGCCCCAGCCTGCTCCCCAACTGTTCTTAACCAGCCATGCACCATCTAAAGGAGCTTGCGTTACTTTACTATCATCCCAACCAATTATAGCTATTGCATGATTGGGGTCTAAGGTGCTGGTTGGTGGTTGATAATGAATATAATTTGAAATAAATGCACCATCATAGCACATGCAGGTTCCCATCACACCATAGTCCATTATCATGTACTTTATAAGATCGATATTTTCCAGGTTTTCTCCAGCTACATACCATTCAACCTGACGCGGATAATAGTAATGATAGCTCGGGTCCCATCTGGCAGGAGGTGTGCTGTAGGATTGTCCGTCAATATCGCGTACAGCTCCCTCTCCACGGGAAAGATAAGCAGAAGTAACCCGGTAGTCTCCTCCCATATGAACTTCCAGACCATTACCTGTTGGTGGGTCTATATCATCATTATTGAACTGGTTAAATCCATTCCACCAATCCAGATGATATTCTGCAAGGTCTGGCTCCCCAACTTCACCAGCTGCAGTCCAGGCACCGGTTATCATCAGGTTTCCTTCCATAGCAGCCATAGCACCATGACACCAGCAAGTACCGCCCTGCTGGTTTTTTACTGATGTTACATAATTTTCTCCATTAACATCACGAAGGTCATACGTTGCTGGTGGGTCTGCAAATAAGCCTGCAGAAATTAACAATAAGAATATGATACAAAATACCAAATGCTTTTTTTTCATCTCATCCTCCAATTATATTTATCTTTTTGATTCAGATGCAATAATTATTCCAAGAAAATCATCAAGTTCATAAATCTGAATGCAGATAAAATTGTCAAAAAATAAAAAAGGGAAGCCGAAATGGCTTCCCTAAAAATTAACTCTGATGTACTTCTAGAAAGTTAAAGAAATTCCCGCATTGAATGTTCTTTGTGAACCAAAGTAAACTTCGGCATCATCTGCATCATGGTCATTATCAAAACTACTATACGCACTATTATCAGAAGCATCCTGTATATATTCTGTGTTCAATACATTGAATACATGAGCGAATATTTTGAAATCAACTCCTTTTACGTTGATAGGTATTTCATAATCAAAATGGAAATTCAATATAGTATAAGGTGGAATTTTCCAACTCTCAACACCTCTATCTCCTGTAGCTTCTTCATTGTCTACACCAGGATCTATTGTTGGATCTCCATTTTCATCAAAATAAATTTGATTACCGTCTTCATCTACATTCTTTGAAAAATCTGGATAATATGGATCTTCTCTGCTGAATGGATCCCAGGCAGCATAGTGATCTTTATAGTGTTTCAATACAAATTTGGCTTGCATTCCATCAATCGGGAATACTGTTGTTGCAAATGAAAGTTGTGTTTGAGGAGCATCACCAACTTTCAGGTCTTTCACATAGATATCAATAGTCTCATATCCACCTGATGGAATTTCGTATCTTGCATCTTTGATATCATTCAAATATTTCCAATCTCCTTTTGAGAAAGAAGCATCAAACTGAACTAGATAAATCGGCAAATAACTTACTTCCATTTCAATACCCATATAACGTGAATCAATACCACTAACAAATACCTTAATTTCATCACCTTCTTGTGTATCGTGCTCAAAGCTCTTTGCCTGATCATTCCAGTTGGTAAAATAGAAGTTAGTTTTTGCAGCTAATTTCCCATCTAATCCTTTAAAGTTCAAACCTGTCTCAAAAGAGGAGAATTTTTCATTTCCAGGATTTTCAAATTTTTCTCCCGTCCAGTCATTTATCACTTCATCAAATATTGGACATTTTTTTACATAACCTACATTTGCAAAAACATCAAGGTTGTCGTTAAGTCGATAGCTTGACCCACCTTTTATCTGGAAACCATTGAGCCAATCAGTTTCGGTAGTTCTTTCACCACTATCAACATCAGGATTTCCATTATCTAATGTGTCAACTGTAACAAAGTGATCCACATAAGTATATTTGATAATTGAGATACCACTCATGATATATGTATTTATTGCATCCTTAGAGAATTCACCCTGAACATGACCACCAAGCCAATCTACAGAATTTGTATTGTAGTAATCAATTTTATCACCAAGACTTTTTTCGTAATCATCTTCTGTATCGAATTGATTACCAGTATAGTAGTAATAATCACCACCCAGCAGGTCACGAACTTCTCTGAAGTGATCTATTTCTGCTGTTCTCAAGTCAATACCTACAGAAGTTTTAAGGTTTTCATTTATTGTGTAATATGCTTTAGAAATAGCTCCAATTGTCCATTGAGTATTACAACTGTTTCGCAGAATTCCCAGCGATTGTCTGTTCTCCTTATATAAAGAATCCTTATCCACCCAATAAGTACCTTCAGGACCAGAGTTCATTGTAATAGTTTCATCCCAATCCCAGGACCATGGACATGGTCCATAGTAGAATTTGTAATCATCATCACCTAATTCACCGTTCGCGTCTCTTCGATATAAACTGCCATAAGTACCTGTTCCTCCGCCTTTTCCACCGGAATAGTAGAGAATAGAATACATATTCAAGCGGTCGCTTAGTTTTGTATACCAGTTTAAATTAACCAATGGTTTATGAAAATAGTTTTCTCTCTCATGAATGAAATTGGGATCATATCGATCATGCTTTTTACCATCCCACCATTGTTTTCCATCATAAGTAGGAGAAACACTACCCCAGGTCTGATTATATACAAGGCTTTCTTCCAAAAAATCATCTAATGCTGCAGGATCATAATCATCAAGGTCTTCAGCAAAGTCGTGGCTATATGCACCAATATTCTGCTTATAAAGGTTTTGTCCATGCCGTTGAGGAGCACCTATTGCATAAAGTTCCAATTTATTGTTTTCATTTAAGGTCCAGCTTGAGCTGAGATAATAAGCCCAGGCATCAGTCCATGTTCCATTAACAACGCCATTACCGGTTTTACGAACAAGTCCAAAATTAAAAGCATACTTATCACTAATAAGACCACTATTGGCAAAAAATGTTGTTTTTACAAAATTTCCGGAACCAAATTCCCGCTTGAATATAACACCTGATCCTATACCCGTAGGCTCGGTGATAATATTCATTGTTCCACCAATAGATGGTGTTGCTAAATTAACAGCACTAAGGCCTCTTTGTACCTGGATAGATGATGTGGCATCTCCAACACCATCCCAGTTTGACCAGTAAACCCAGCCATTTTCCATGTCATTTACAGGAACACCATTGATCATAATAGCGACATTACGTTGGTCAAAACCACGGATATTTACACGAGCATCACCTGCACCTCCACCCTGATCTGTAGCATAAACGCTTGGTGTTGTTGTAAGTACCAGAGGTATATCACGTGAACCAAGCATTGAACTCATTTCTTCTTTATCCATATCTGTAAATGCCACAGGTGTTTTTCTTTCTGTTGCTCGTTCTGAGACAACACTTATTCCTTCGATACCAATTGTTTCCACAACCAAGGCAAATCTTACGACAGTTGTTTCATTTTCCTTAACTTCGACTTCTTTAGTTTGTTTTCCATATCCCATAAAGCTAACAGCAACAGTTTGCATTCCCGCGGGAACATCTTTCAGGATAAAACTACCATTTTTCCTGGTGTAGGTTCCCACTTGTGTTTTACTCAGAAAAACTGCAGCGTTTGGCAAGGGATCGCCTGTTTTTTCGATAGTAACTTGTCCGGCTATTGATCCTGTTTGGGCAAATAATGAAGCCGGTAGGATCAATACAAATGATAAAGCAATGACTAAAAGTACTTTCTTCATACACATCCTCCTTTTATAGTTTTCCATTAAAGGTTTGAAATAAAAAAATGCTACATCGCTTCCAGTGTCAAGTGATAAATATTTTATTAATAATTTTTTTCGAACTTAGTATTATGTAGCAAAGAAAATCTATTTTTTTATATATTTTGTAATGAGATTTATATGTAATAATTTGTTTAATTCTGATAATTAATAACTTTTTAAATTCTCATAAAGTTTCTTTTTTTTCTCTTCCTGAGGAATTCTTCTTGTTCCACCGTAGAGTGTTTTTTCCCATTCACCATACATTGGGTTTGGTAAAATTATAAAGCGGTTGCCAAATTCACCTTTGAATATCTCTACAGACGTAAAACGCTCTTCTATACTTTTTTTTCGGAAAATATCTTCAAAATCTATGAGATTATCCCCAATAAATAAGACAATAAAATGATCCTCCGCTACCTTCTGCCGTCTTGGTTCTTTACTTGAAGTTTTATCTCTAAGAAGAATATGACTTTCTCTTACCTGTGGGAATCCCAGCCTTTGCAAATTCTTCAGGGTTCCCTTCATATGACGAGAGTCTCTGTTTGAAATATAAAACACATTAACCCCCATTTCATTTGCATAATTCAAGAATTCCAGAGCACCAGGAACCGGTTTGGCAACAGCCAGTTCAATCCACTCATCAAAATCGTTGTAATAGGTCACTCCTTCTATTATAGATTTCGCCTGAAACGAACTATTATCTAAAACTGTTTCGTCAAGATCGATAACTATAGCTCTCTTTTTATCGCGCTGGATTTTCAGATCTTCATCTAACCGCAGTTTTGCAATATTATAAGCCTGGAAAGCAAGAGCCCTATATTCTGCTGAAGTCTGCTGCCAGAGAGTTGCCATCAACATTGCTTCATGGTCAGATTTGATCTCAGCAAACAAGAACACATTCAAAATGAGGATAACTAATATAAATTTAATTTTCATTTTCTACTTCCTATTTATTAATTTGTTAAAAATAAAATAAATTTCATCAAAAATATAACCGACATGAATCCTATTTGTGAAATCAATTTTCTCTACATTAATTTCCAATATCTTTCCTTGATGATAACCAAAACGACTAACATCTTTAGCATAAGATTTATACCAGTGATTCAGTGCTTTGATTTCACTCTTGTTCCATCCACCTTCAATTTCCATTTCACGTCCACGTTGTTGTATCCTATTCCAGGCAAAATCCGTACTTCCTTCAAGCACAATCAGTAAATTAGGTGAGGGAATAACATCACTTACATTTTTAAATCTTGCAGTTAAAGAATCAAGCTCATTCTTGGTTAAATATCCATCCTGATGAAATTGATGACAGAAAACAAGCAGGTCCTCAGGTAATGAGCGATCCATCACGTAACTTTTATTTCCTTTTTTACCTTTTAATTGTAGCTTTCTTCTCATTTCAAGAAAGTGCATTTGAAGATCATAACAGTAAGTGGCTTTATCTGCCAAAAATTTCTCTAAAAGTGGATTTTCCTCGGGGTTTTCATACAATCCGC
>JAGLWO010000420.1 GCA_023133395.1 Candidatus Cloacimonadota bacterium
TTTTAAATCATTAAATAGCTCATTCTTCTTTTGCTCGATTTCTTTGTTAATGTTATATTCCTTTACAATCTGCATAATTTCTTTTGAAGTATTTATTGGACTGCTACTAGTTGAATCAAGTTTTGCTAATCTTTTTTTCATATCATCGATATCAATATCTACTTTTGCTTGTATGTGAAATTGTTTTCCATCCCAATCCTCTTTTAATATTTCTGTTTTCATAAATCCTTCAGATATTAATTCGATGCTTTTTCTTACCTCTTCATTAGCTTCTCCATTAACTTCGCTTTCGATACTATACAGATTGACTTTAATTAGTATCCCAATTTCTTCTAATAATATTGTTTTTAGTTGTTTTAAAGCATTTTCCCGTGCAGCAACCATACCTTCAAGTTCGCTGGCATCATAGCTATATTCTCTAAAAAACACTTCAGCATTTACGGTTACAAATATTAAAAACAAATAAACGATTATTATAATTTTATTTTCCATTTCACCTCCAAAAGTTGCTGCTAACAATCTTGCGTGCTACGGATACAGAAGAATCCACCCAAAGCGAACAAACAAAAACAACCAACGAAGCTACCCGCAGACATATTGTTAGGCGTAAATTATAATCGAATAAACTTATTATTCGAAAATTTATGTTTTATTAATAACATCAATTGGAAAGCGCAAATTTTGAAAACGAGTGTATATACTAAACCAATCTAAATGAGACCATAAACTAAAATAACGTTTCCTGTGAAAAGATAATGTTCTTACACTATCCAAAAGAATAGCAATAAATCTTTTTGTTTCCTCATTTGTTGAATTTGCATTAGTTTTGGACCATTTATTTCGAACTGGCATCCAACTATATTTATTTATTAAGCATATTCCTTGAAGATTATTTATTGATTTATTAATCCAATCTTTACCCTTTTGACGATCATTTAATTCAATCGGTCCATTTCCATAAAACCCCAATATAAAATTGAAGACCATGAATTTGTTATAGTCTTGATAAATTGTATAATTATTGTTTAATATTTCTGAATTCAAATATTTGGCATTATCTTCGGATTTTAAAAGCTCAAGTTTTGTTAAATTACTTTTTACTTCAATTGTTGCTAATACACATTCAACAGGATATACACCAATATTTTCTTCTTCAATAAATGGAGGTAAAATACTATTATCATAAATTATAATATCAGTTTGTTTACTTTCTACACCATATTGATTAATAATTACACCTGATCCAAAACTTAATTGAGAAGTCAGTAGTTTGTTGAGTAAACGTGTAATAAAAAGTTCTCTTAATCGTCCTTTTGTAACTTTGTGCTCCATATCTTTTAAGGCGATAGCTTCAGCTATTAAACCTTTAATTTTAGCGGACATGTAATTTTTAATTAGTTCATTCCTTTTAATTTTCATAATTACCTCAAATATTAACTATTTAATGAACCAGACATTTCATTCTCAACTATTCTAAATAACTGAGCTCCAAAAGAAACTGCATTTTTAATTGCTTGATCGCAATCTTCTAGTTTAATATTATCAACAATTTTATTTTTTGATAGATCAGACATTAAATCATCATAAGATGAACTAATAGATCCAGATATGGTAGTTACTCGACCATAAAATTCTTGATGTCTTGCAATTAATGCTAAATCGTCACATTCTTTATTATCATTATTGATAAATGTTATAAATGGATCTCTATCAATTGAGCCAGAACCACCTCCTACATCATCAAGCCTATCAGGTATTATAAAAAGCCAATTTCTGTCAGCTGAACCTGAAGTCACTACGTAAAATTTACCACATTTTTCTATGAAATCTGTTGAATAATTTTCTAATAAATACTCTGTATTAAATGAGCTCGTTGTAAAACATTTAACATTATCATTCCCAATATCATTATAAAGCTTATCAATAGTAGTTTTATGTGAGTTAAATATTTTTTGCACTTTATTCATTTTTATTTTTAATTTACAATTTGGGCATTTATATCCAAAACTCTTTTTATTTGCTTCTAAATCAAATACAGTTAAACAATTTGTGCATTTAAAATTCATAATAATCTCCTAATAAAAATATTTTATAACGCCTAATGACCGGCGTGTACCACGCACAACAATCTGTTGTACATAACAAACTATAGTTACATCTTTTTTATTGTATTATAACTTCAAAAAATATTTATCATGCACCTATTCCTCATCTTCGATTTCTTCAAATACCGGTTTAAAATTCTTGAATTGGTCAACTGTTAAAGTATCCTGAGCAATAAGTTTCTTAATTCTGCTGATCTCACGATAGATAATAAACTTCTGTGCTTCGGAACTCATTTTGTAGAGTTCATTGAGTAAATACCAGCTTAAAAGGTACTGGCTTTCATGTTCATAAATTTCAGAGAGTCCCATAATTATTTCCATTCTATTTCTATGGTTCGGGTATTCAAGATATAATTTTAAAAGAGATTTTTTTGCTTTTTCAAAATCTTCTATTGAATAATTTGCAATATAATAAATGAAAAGAGCATCTTCGTTGTAGATAGAATCATTCAAAGTTATGATCGGCTCAAGAGTAGCGAGTGCCTCCTCAAATTCTTTTAAAAATATATGATTAGATGCTATCTTCAAATTCAGTTTAATTTCATTTTCAAAATCCATTTCTTTGAGAATGGTTTTGTAAACGTCATTTGCTTCGGCAAAAAGCTGGGTTTCTTCATATATCTCTGCAATTACAAAGAGAAAATGTATGAGCTTTTCTGTATCCGTAATTTTATTAATATAAAATGAAACCTTTTCAATTGCGCGCATCGGAGAGAGTTTTTTCAGAGCATTCTTCAGTTCGGATGTGGTGATATCTATTAAACTTTCTTTTGAACAACACATAAGGGATTCTGCAAAATAATCAGCAGTTTTATCCCAGTCTTTTTTATCTTTGAAAATTAGTCCTTTAAAATAATATAGAGAATCCTTTATTATAGATTCTTCCAAGGTTGAATCAATATATGTTAATGCCAGGTCAAATTCCTGTTGCTGCATATAGAATTTGATAAGTTCAAATTTATATTGTAAGTCTTCTGAAAGGTGAGTATTGGTATTCTTTTTTATTTGTGAAAACAGGTTAATACTTAAAAAGCAAATTAATAAAATCAGGTAGAATTTTTTCATTTTATTTAATTTTCTATGAATTTTGTAAAATTACCATTTTTTGTAATCCTGTCTTACGATGCCACACTACCCAATACTGCATAGTTTTGTGGCTGTCGACGATTCTTACTCGATGTTCTTTGGAAGGAACTCATTCTTTCACGAGAAGTAAAGCTGGAAGAATTCTCACGAGATTCTTCGAAAGCCAAGCTAAAAGATTCACGCCAAGGCGTGTAAACCTCAGAAAGACAATTATTTTTTAATTTTACATAACTCATTTAATTTTCTTCTTTTGCAAATAGAGCAGCACCCAGAGCGCCGGTTATAAATGAATCCTCTGGAATCCTAATTTCTGTTTGTAAGACATCTGAAATTGCTTTTTTCATACCTTTGTTCTTTGCCACTCCCCCTGTGAATACAACCGGTTTTTCCCAGCGCATTTGAGCAATAAGATTCTTAGTTCTCTTTGCTATTGAAAAATGCACAGCTTTAATAATATCTTCAGGTTTTTCACCCTGAGAGATCAACCCGATTATCTCTGACTCTGCAAAAACCACGCATGTGCTGTTAATGTCGATATCCTGTTCTGATCTCGAAGAAATTTCACCCAGGTCTTCAACTGTTAATTCGAGTATATTTGCTGTAACTTCCAGGAATCTACCTGTACCTGCTGCGCATCTGTCGTTCATTGCAAAATCGCGAACTTTACCTTTCTTATCAGTTAGAATGACTTTCGAGTCCTGACCACCAATATCAATGATGGTTCTTGCTTCGGGGAAAAAGTAATTAACTCCTTTTGCATGGCAAGAAATTTCCGTAATTCTTTTATCTG
>JAGLWO010000421.1 GCA_023133395.1 Candidatus Cloacimonadota bacterium
TTTTTCGGATTAACGATTGTATTGGCACTGGCATTTGTCTTTTATTATCGTTATCGGCTGAATAAAAAAGCTACCCAGCTTCTGGAGAAATTGGTTGAAGAAAGAACAAAAGACCTGAGTGAAGCCAATATACAACTAAAAAAGGAAATCTCTGAGAGAAAGCAACTTCAAAGTCAATTAATTCGTTCTGAAAGATTGGCTGGTGTTGGTGAACTGGCTGCTGGAATTGCACATGAAATTCGGAATCCGCTTGGTAACATCAGTTCATCCGCTCAGATTTGTCTTGATAAATATAAACCAGGTAAAGAGATTAAACGGTTCCTGGAAATCATCCAGGAAGATTCAGGAAAAGCGAACGCTATAATCAAGGGATTACTGGATTTTGCGAATCCACGGGAAGTAAATTTCAAACCTGGTTCAATCTGTAATGTAATAAAAAATGTTATAACAAGTATCAACGCTCGTTGTCTGGAACATAAAATTAAACTTGTTAATGATTGTAAAAAACAATCACCTGATATCTTATTAGACACAAAATGGTTGGAACAGGCTTTCTTAAATCTCTTCTTGAACGCGATCAATGCAATGCCGAATGGAGGAAAATTGACTGTTAGTGTAGAGGATGATAAAAAAAGTAAACATTTGATCATTACAGTTGAAGATACGGGAACAGGGATTTCAAAGACCAATCTATCAAAAATATTCGATCCATTCTTCAGTACAAGAGAAGATGGAGTGGGTTTAGGATTGAGCTTATGCCACCGGATTATTGAAGATCATAAAGGGAAAATAGAGATAGAAAGCCAGATAAATAAGGGAACAAAGGTTTTTGTCACTCTTCCAATAATTGAATAAATAAGGAAAGATATGAAAACGATATTAGTAGTTGATGATAATAAAAATATGCAGATCATTTTGAAAAACATACTATCAGATGAAGGTTATCAAATAACTTCTTTTGGAAATGGTAAAAGTGTATTAAAGGAACTAGAGAAGAACATTCCCGATCTTATCCTGCTTGATATCAGGCTTCCTGAAATGAATGGTATAGATGTATTGAGAAAAATAAAAAAAATTAAAGAAGGCTTGCTGGTTATTATGATAACTGCATATGGAGATATCAAAACCGCCGTGGAAGCTATGAAGCTGGGAGCTTACGATTATATTACAAAACCATTTGTTAATGAAGATATCATCCTCACAGTTAAAAAAGCATTGGAAACCCAGGAATTAAGGGGAGAAGTTGAAAGCCTGCGTAAGAAGTTGAAAGATAAAACTGAAATTGTGAAAACAATGGGTAAAAGTCCGGAGATAACAAAGGTCCTGAAGCAGGTTGAATTGATTGCTCCCACAGATATGAGTGTTATAATCCAGGGGAAAAGTGGAACTGGTAAAGAAGTAATTGCTAATTTGATTCACCAGAAAAGTGATAGAAAGAGTAGTCCCTTCATTCCTATAGATTGTGGTGCTATCCCGGACACATTAGTAGAAAGTGAATTATTCGGGTATGAAAAAGGAGCTTTTACCGGTGCAACTGCAAATAAAAGGGGAAAATTCGAAGTGGCGAGCGAAGGAACATTACTACTGGATGAGGTTGCTAATTTACCCCCGGCTGCACAGGCAAAATTGCTCAGGGTACTTCAGGAGAAAAAAATTCAAAGGGTAGGAAGTACTAAGCCAATTAACATTGATGTTAGAATAATCGTTGCTACGAATCTTAATCTCTCAGATGCAGTGAAAGAGGGTAAATTCAGAGATGATCTTTTCCACAGACTCAATGAGTTCAAGATTGTACTTCCTTTACTTAGAGAAAGAAAAGATGATATTCCAGTTCTGGCGGAGCAATTTCTAAAAGAATCAAACATAGAATTAAAAAAGGATATTCAGGGATTTACAAAAGAAGCTTTGAAACTGCTTTTAGCATACTCATGGCCTGGAAATGTGAGGGAATTAAAACACGTTGTAAAAAGAGCAGTACTGTTGGAGGAGAATGATAATATAACTCCTGAAGTTCTAAAGTTGGAAATTACACCGCAACCGACTTCCTACAAAGAATCGCTGGATAATTATTTCCAGATGATTTTCAAAGAAGGATTTACCTTGTCTGCAATTACATCAAAAGTAAGTAATGAAATGGAACGTGAAATAATCAAAAAGATTTTGGTAAAAGTTAAATATAATAAATCAAAAGCAGCAAGAATATTAGGAATCGATAGAAATACCCTTTATTCAAAACTGAAGAATCTGGGTATTGAATAATTGTTGAACTTTAAATGCAAACTGTAGAATTAATTCCGCACATATCCCGTTTATTTTTTCTTTATTATTAATTATGAATTGTAAAATAAAACACGTAAAACAACCTAACTTCATTATTGATGCACGATTTACTAACACAGCAAGATAGGTTTTTATACATTTTCCTTAAATGGAATAGCAATTGCAATTTTATTTGAGGAAACTAATAAAGGAGGGAAAAATGAAAAAGCTTTTAGTTTTATTTGTGCTGACAGCGTTTGTTGCTTGTTTGTATGCAGACTTAATGATACCAACAGGTAAGACTCCATTGAACATCGAAAGTTTTAAACGTGCTATCAGAACTCAACCTAATGTTTCTCGCGAAGTTCCGGAATACGAATTCGTCACCGATCCAATTAATCTTATCACAAACTTTTATGACTACATGCCTGGTAGTTACAACAGCACACCGGTACGTGTTCAACCGGAAATTTCACAGCCAAATGGTCATCCGGCAGGAGGGGTTTATATTACCTTTCACGCCAGGGAAACTGCTGGATCAACAAGAAGAGAATACTATGCGTATATCGAATCAGATGGCACTTTATTCGGCTGCGAAACTATCGGAACTGATCCCGAACATGAAGGTTACAGTGGAATTGATATCGACCCTGTAACTGCTGACCCAATTGTAGCATGGCACGTTAATGTGGAGCCTGCTACTCCGGATAATGAAGTTGTTGTAACCTATGATTTGTTCCACGTCTTGGGAT
>JAGLWO010000422.1 GCA_023133395.1 Candidatus Cloacimonadota bacterium
TTACTTCTAAATATTTCATTTTCTCCATTCCTTTCTCCCATGATGTTTTCAATTCATTTATAGCAGGAAGCGTGCCAAACATAGATCTCCTTAAAAATCAATGAGTTACAAAAATCGCAAAATACATTATTACCAAATATGATAATTTGAATTGACATATATGGTAATTTTAATGTTTTTTACCATATCCGGTAAATGGAAAAGTTTTTACTCAAAATGATAAGGAGTCTTGGATGGATAAAAATGAATTTTTCAGACAAGCTACATTACAAATATGTTGCGACCTTGATATTGAAAAAGCATTGTTTTCAACTTTGCAATTTTTACGACAAATAATGCCTGTTGACTGGATATCTCTTCAGCTTTATGAGAAAGATCTGAAAGCTATGCGCACTATTGCGATAGCAACATTAAAAGAAGCGAAATCTGTTAACTTGCTAACATCACTTTCTACGGAAACACAACAGCAAATAGAACGAAAGATACGCTTAAAATCAAGAAATATAAAATGCCAGAAAGTTAATCATAAAACGGAAAAGTTGTATAAGAACTGGTTTCATTTTCATGGAATCAAGGCAACATCATTTATGGTGTTAGCTCTTGAATCGAATGAGGGATACATTGGCTCAGTGGGACTCGTTTCCCAAAGTGAAAATTTATTTCATCAGAAACACTTTAACTTGATATGTTTGTTGAAAGAACCGTTTATGATTGCCATGTCGAATACGCTCAGGTATCGAGAAATCGCAGAGTTAAAAGAACTTCTAAAAGATGATAATAAATATTTATATAAAGAGATCAGACAGCTTACAGGTGACGATATAATAGGCGCGAATTTTGGTTTGAAGGATGTTATGGAAAAAGTTCGTCGTGTAGCTGCTTTGGATAGTCCCGTGTTGCTGCTGGGAGAAACAGGAGTTGGAAAAGATGTTATTGCCAATGCCATTCATAATTCATCCTTACGTAAAAACGAACCTTTTATCAAAATAAATTGTGGTGCTATTCCTGAATCACTTATCGACAGCGAATTGTTTGGTTACGAAAAAGGTGCTTTTACAGGAGCAATTAAAACAAACAGGGGACGGTTTGAACGAGCAAATAACGGAACAATATTTCTCGATGAAATCGGGGATTTGCCACTTCAATCACAGGTTCGTTTACTTAGAGTTCTGCAAGATAGAGAAATTGAACGTTTAGGCGGTAACAAAACTATTAAACTGGATATCAGAATCATTGCTGCTACAAATCGTAATCTGGAAGAGATGATAAGAACAAATCAATTTCGCGAAGATTTGTGGTTCAGATTGAATATCTTTCCTATCCAAATTTCACCGCTTCGTGAAAGAAAATCAGATATTCCTGCTTTGCTGCAATACTTCATATCCAAAAAAGTAAAAGAGTTAAAACTACCTAATATTCCCAAATTAACTCCGGGAGCTATTGATTCCTTAATTAATTATGATTGGCCAGGAAATGTGCGTGAACTGGAAAATATAGTTGAACGTGCATTAATACTTAATACTGATAACTTATCTTTTAATCATTTAAAACGGACAACAGAACAAAAAAACATAATTATATCAAATCAGGATGAAGTTTTGGAAACACTTGATGTTGTTACTTCACGTTATATTGAAAGAACATTAACCATCACTAAAGGCAAAATTAATGGTAAGAACGGAGCAGCGGAAATACTTGGAATTAATCCAAATACACTTAGGAATCGAATGAAGAAGTTAGGAATTGTTTATGGAAGGAAAAGTAAATAAAAGATGGAGATTTATGATGCTAAAAAAATAGAGTAAACAATTAAACTTGCAAGAAATTAAATAAAAAAAAGCCGGATCATTTCTAACCCGGCTGTACTATTTTGTTTTACTTTTTTATAATTTGAAAGAAAGTCCCAAATTAAAGTATCCAAAACCATAGCCCAATTCAGTATATATGGCCATATTAGGATTGAAGAAATACCTTGCTCCGCAATAGAAGCCATACATCATATAACTGCTTTTTGCTGAGTATCCAGTGAGAGTGTAATTTGAAGGTTCTTTAACTGATACGATATTGTAGCCTAACATTAATCCACCATAAGGATCGATTTTGTCTGATTTCATTTTAAGATGGTAAGCAGCACGACCTCCTAACATAAAATATGTATAAGTCCACTTCCATTCGTCTGTGTACCAACTCCAATCATATTCAGATTTACTGTATCCAATAAGTCCTCCAAATGATATTGGGTATCCTTCAATCTCTTTTGCGATATCAACACTCACACTTATGGGAGGTATTACAATATCTCCGTAAACGCCTGCCACTCCAAATCCTAAACCAGCTTGAACGATTTTCTCGCCTGGCTGAAATGCTGTTGGATATTCAGCATTTAAATTAATGATCAAAATACAAACAAATAACAAGACACCTAACGTTCTTTTCATATTACTTCCTCCTTCCGATAAATTTTATTGTTTACCCGTACTTTTTAATACTTCTTCCAATAAATATTAATATTTTTTTATTTTGATATATGTCAAGTTATTCAAAATAATTATTTTAAAAAATATTCATACTTGTTAATAGTTTACCATATATTATAATAAAAAAGCCCCCCTTAGGGAGCAAGAATTTAAACAAAATAGCAACCTATATTGATGGCAGCGACCTATCCGTCTTCGCTCTTTTCAGAGCTTCACCGGACTTACGCTCCAAAACCCATTCCGTTACCAGTTAAGTGTTTACTCCGGCTTTTGACGGAACCATCGGCGCAGGTGAGCTTATCCGGCAGTTGCCGGATCGGTATGGAAACAGGTTGCTGTATATAAAAAAACTCCCATCAGGGAGCAAGAATTTAAACAAAACGGCAGCATATAGTGATGGCAGCGACCTACTATTCTACACAATTACCCATGTAGTACCATCGAATTAAAATTTGCAATGAATATCAAAACATATTTTTTTTGAAACAATAATTCTCATATTATTTAACAAAATAATGCTCTTCTCATACACGGGATTTTCTTACTTTCTGTGTAAGATGATAGAAAATATTCCTGAGATAGTCAACATCCAAAACATTGATAAGAGCATTATACCATTCACTCAAATTATCTATAGCTGAAGGGCGTCCAGGCCAATGTTTTATAAAATTATCACGAGAAATAAAGCCACCTTCTATTGATCGTCTTAAAACGTGTAAACATATAAATGCATCATCTGCATAAGCAATGGGATGGTGTATAATCGCCTCAGGTATAAAATCAATCGGTGATACGAGATATATTATACTAAGCACAAATTCTATTTTCCATTCTTTTGGAACATCTCTATCTGAAAGTAATCTACAAACATAGACAAAATAATCCGGTAACATAAAAATGAAATCAAACATTTTATCATCATATTTATCTTGAAGATTAACAATATCTGAACGTAGGTTACTATAGATGGAGTCCGCGTTACGTAAAATATCTGAAATTTGTAAATACAAATTTTTTTTCTTCTTCATCATAAACTCAATGATTGTATAAAATAAGTTATACAAGATATCCCACATATTCAGGGGATAATTTCCATTTTTATCAGAAATTAAACAGATATTATACTCCAAATACTTAGATAGATGTAAAGGTATTATTAATTCCTTGCCTTTCGTGTTTTTTAGAATATATTCATTAGCTGCATTTTTTTCAGGGAGAAGTTTTGTATTGCTAATTGTTGATTCTAATTGAATTGGAGCAAAATCTAGTGATTCTATCTTTTTAGAACAATTTATTAAAATTTGATTGATATTATCTAAATTGTTTTCGATAAATTTATCGTCATAATTTATTGCTTGATATTCTTTCAAGTTCCTTACTTGTTTGAGAGTAAAATCTAAGTCTTTTTGATCTAAAAAAACATAACCCATAATATTCCTCCAGTAATTTCACTTTTATTCATTTCGTTTCCCTTCACACATCGAAAGTTAAAAAAAATATTATTATTGTCAAATCAATTTTTTTCTGCCTTGTATTATCTTTTCATCAAATTATTTTTTTTCAAACCTACAAAAAAAGAGCCTTCATTTAGAAGGCTCGTGGAAACTGCTTAAAAAGAGAGTGAGAGCCTTTAGCGATGGCAACGACCTATCCGTCTTCGCTCTTTTCAGAGCTTCACCGGACTTACGCTCCAAAACCCATTCCGTTACCAGTTAAGT
>JAGLWO010000423.1 GCA_023133395.1 Candidatus Cloacimonadota bacterium
AAAGTCATCCAGAGTTGTGAGATATTCCTTAATTTTGGGTTCATATTCAGTAGACCATATCACATCAGGGTAACCACCTTCACTTTCAGGAATAAGATTACTCGCAAGGTCCCTTCTTTCTAACTTGAATTTGAAATGGTCGGGTACTGAGCCAACAAATTGATCATTATCAAGAATATTAAAACTGAAAATAACCCCTGTGCCAATAGTCTTTTCATGGATATCACCCTTAGTTGAACCAACAGTGCATTTTGGTTTTTCTGAATTTACATGGAAGTATTTTTTTGCTGTATCTTCACATTCATCCTCACGGTTATCCTTACACTTCACTTCAAATATGCTTGTAACATTCGTACTATCACCATCTTCATTAGCCGGGAAATTGATAACAGCATAAACCTGATTAGTCCAGATGGATTTTGCTTCAGTAATTTCTAAGGGTATGGCTTCATCAGCCCCGGGTAGATAATGATAAGCCCATCCATCCTCATCCACAACTTCATAACCAGGAGTTGCAATAGTGTTTCCTTCATTATTCTCAAAATCAAAGTCTTTATCAACTACTCTGAAAGCATAATTTTCAACTACACCATCCTCATCAGAAGCTTCCCAGTATATTTTTTGTTGGAAAGAAACAGGATTAGTCGAGTCAATTACAGTCGATTCTGTAACTCCCTCATAAGATGTAATCATGATTGTGGGTAACTTGTTCAGGTACATTGTACCTTTCCTTCCGCAAGCACCAATAATAAGAATAATAACGGTAAGAGTAGTTAGTAGAATCATCGTCTTTTTTAATCTAAACATTAAATCCTCCCCGATTTATTAACTTCTAAATGCATTTAGACTTTATTTATATATATAACTTTTTCCGTCAATAAAATTATGATATTTATATCACTTTTCGGGCTGCGACAAGTACATTATTAAGCAACATTGCTGTGGTTACAGTTCCAACCCCACCTGGTACAGGAGTGATAGATAAGACTTTATCAAAGCAGGCTTCATAATCGACATCACCCACGTATCTGTATCCTTTTTCGGGATCTCCAATCCGGTTTACACCAACATCAATAACAATTGCATTATTTTTAATCATTTCTGGTTTTACAAAGAATGCCCTCCCTATTGCTGCAATAAGAATATCAGCCTTCTTACAAACTTTCGATAAGTCTTGAGTTTTACTATGACATACTGTTACAGTGGCGTTTCCAGTTTTTGATTTTCTCAGTAAAAGATTTGCTAAAGGCTTACCAACTATATTACTTCTTCCTATAATAACAATATTTTTACCGGAAGTTTCTATATTATAAAATTTTAACATTTCTAACACTGCAGCTGGAGTGGAGGGTAAGAACCCCTTTCTATCAAGTACGAGATTTCCTACATTCAAAGGATGAAACCCATCCATATCCTTATCAGGAGAGATCTTCATCACTATTTCTGATTCATTCAGTTGAGAGGGTAATGGCTTTTGAATCATAATCCCGTGAACTGTAGGATCATTGTTCAAGTTTTCAATTTCCTTTAGAATATCGTTCTGGGTTATTGAAACCTGATAACTTTTTGTTTCTACTGCAATCCCGACCTTACTTCCTTTTTTTTCTAAATTTTGAATATAATATTTTGAAGCAGGGTCTTCTCCGATTATTATGATAACAAGTTTCGGGGTTAGATTGTTCTCTTCAATTTCAACCCTGATTTGAGAGTATATTTCCTTTGTAACAGGTTTTCCTGTTAGTTTTATTGTCATCAATATTTCCTTTTAATCCTTTTAATTTCAAGTGCTTTTCCAGATTTATCATCTAATTTTATAAATACCGCATTAATTTGAAGTCCTTCTTTCGCAACATCAAATCTTTGTGGCATACATGTAGCCATACGATTTAAAATAACACCTATTTCCATACCAATAACTGAATCATGGGGTCCTGTCATACCAACATCAGTTAGGTAGGCTGTACCCAAAGGTAAGATTTCTTCATCTGCAGTTTGAATATGAGTATGAGTTCCTATTACAGCACTAACTTTCCCATCGAAATAAAATCCAAAAGCTCTTTTTTCAGCAGTAGCTTCAGCATGAATATCAACGAGAATTTTATTTGTTTCACTTTGGACCTCAGGTAACATTCTTTCAAGTGTGTTTATTGGTGAATCTGCTGGAGTCATAAAAACTTGACCAATTAAACAGACAATAGCCAGTTTTTCCCCATTTGGTGCAGTTTTTATAAATTTATTAAATCCAACTGATTTCTCAGGATAATTGAGTGGTTTAATTATTCTTTTTTCTGTCTTTAAATACTCAATTGATTCTCTCTTATCCCACAAATGGTTTCCACTGGTAAACATATCGATTCCAGCTTCAAATAATTCTAATGCAGTTTTTTCAGTGATACCTTTACCATGGGCAACATTTTCACCATTTGCAATACAAATATCCACATTGAATTCCTCTTTTAAACCCGGGAGAAATTCTTTAACTAATTGCCGACCGGGTGAACCAAAAATGTCACCCACAAACAGAATATTCATTATTTAGCTACTGCAGATTGACGCGTTTCCCTAATGACCATTACCTTAATCTGTCCTGGATACTGCATTTCCTCTTCAATTTTTTCAGCAATATCAGAAGCTATGTAGGCAGTTTTTTCATCATCGACTGAAACTGGATCAACAATTATTCTCAGTTCACGCCCAGCTTGTATAGCATAGGATTTATTTACACCCTCAATGGAATTTGCGATTTCTTCCATCTTGGCAAGCCGTTTCATATAGGTCTCCAGCATTTCTCTTCTTGCTCCTGGTCGTGCTCCTGAAACAGCATCTGCAATTTGGGTGAGAACCGCGTAGACGCTTTGATATTCTACTTCTTCATGATGTGCTTCAATTGCATTGATAATAATTTTACTTTCGCCATTTTTACGAGCTATATTTGCTCCAAGTTTTGCATGGGAACCATCGTACTCATGATCAACTGCTTTTCCAATATCATGTAAAAAACCAGCTCTTCGTGCAAGTTCCTGATCCAAACCGAGCTCAGAAGCCAATATCCCGCATACATATGCTGATTCTATAGAGTGCTGGAGAATATTCTGACCATAACTGGTTCTATATTTTAATCTACCTATTAATTTAATGAAATTCGATGAAATATTATGAATGTTAGTTTCCATACAGGCTTTTTCACCTATTTTAATAAGGTTTTCTTCCATTTCCTTTGTTGTTTTTTCTACAATCTGTTCAATTCTACCTGGATGAATTCTTCCATCAGCAATAAGTTTTTCAAGTGATAATCGGGCAATTTCTCTTCGCACCGGGTCAAAACCGGAAAGGACAACAGCTTCGGGTGTATCATCAATAATAAGATCGATTCCTGAGGCTTTTTCAAAAGCTCGAATATTTCTACCTTCACGACCTATAATTCGACCCTTCATTTCATCATCAGGAAGTGAGATCACAGATACTGTCGATTCCGAAACATAATCAAGCGTCATCCTTTGAATTGCAGTTGAAAGTATCCCAGCAGCCAGTTTATTGGCTTCTGTTTTCGACTGTTCAGCTATCTGTCGAACCTCTTTAGCAGCTTTATTTCGAGCT
>JAGLWO010000424.1 GCA_023133395.1 Candidatus Cloacimonadota bacterium
TATCAATGAGCAAAATATACTCAAAGCTTTAAAAAATGGAAATAGTTATATCGTTAACTATAAAATTGGAAATCCTTATGGATTTTATGCAGGAATAGTTTCTCTTGAGGGAGAAAGCGCTGTCTTTGGTGAGAAGATAAATTATGAAAATGGATTAAAATTCTTCTTTCATTTACCCAAAATTGCAAAAGCAACTCTTTATAAGAACGGCTCAAAAGTATCATCAAAGAGAGATGAAAAGGGATTTTTCAAAATTAAGGAAAAAGGCAATTACAGGTTGGAAGTAACCCGCTTTGGATATGGTTGGATTTATACTAATAATATTTATGTGATTTAGGATGGAGAATTTGGAAAAAAAAGAAATTAAAATAATTAACCGTTTGATTAAAAAAAAAATCTCTCGTATGAAGAAATCAATACCCAAAATCGTTGACCCAATGAAATTTGGGATTCACTCAAAAACACATTTTAAAGCTCAAGAATTTAAGGAACTAACGCTTTTAAGAATAATTGATATTTCTGAGAGTGCTTTTGTGTTATATAAAAAAAAGAAAATTATTCCTGCTCTTCTATTAACCAGAGCATCTATTGAAACTTTATCAATATTTTACTATATGTATAATGAGGTGGATAAAGTAATAAAAGCGGAAAAAATCAATAATAACTTTATTACAAAATTAGACAGATTATTATTAGGAAACAAATTTGATAGAAGTGAAGAAAATTCGTTTGACCCAATAAATATTATGGATTGTATTAGAATACTAGATACAGTAGCAAAGGGAACCAACAAACAATATGATTTTTTAAGTGAGTTTTGTCACCCTAATGAATTTGGCTTATTAAATGGATATAGCACTATGAACAAAGAAAAAATATATTCAGAGCTAGATATAACTCACCTTGAAGGTAAATTTCCTCATTATTTTGGTATTAAAATATTATTAATTTGCTTAGAAATTTACAATAAGTTTTATAATAATACAGATAAAATGATTAAAAAGTTATCTATATTAACAAAAGAAGAGAAGTAACAAATGAAACGAATTTTAACAATATTCATAATTTTATTAACGTTCACAAATGCTTTTACACAACAATCTAAAACAGTTACTTTCAACAAAAAGCTTGGATGTGTAGATTTTGGGGTAGGAGTAGATTTTTATTTATCTAAAGTGACTATAAATAAATATGAATACATTTTAAGATTTCATTTCACTACTGAATGGAATTCCTTAGGAAAGTGTAAAATTGACAATATATATGTAGGGAATTATATTTCGGTGACAACTAACGGTATGACTTTAGGAAAAATGTATAACAATCCAAATGATAGACTAATGACAGTTACTGTTCCAAGAAAATATGACAAATTGTATATTACTGGAGTTGGTCCTGGTGATTGGAATTTTACTATTAACTTAGCAGAATTTGATTCTTTTTTTCCAAAAGAAATATCCTCAATAAAGAAAATCTCTAGAACAGTATATTCAACAGTTAAAGCAAATGTAAGAAATGGTGCTGGTACAAATTTTTCTAAATTAGGTCAACTTGAAATAGGTGAAAAACTAACTTTGAAAGAAGAAACTGAGAATTGGTATAGATTTACTTCAAGTAGATTTTCTGATGGTTGGATTGCAAAATCATTAACAACAAAAATTCCTCCTAAACCAAAAGACAAAGAAAAACCAAAAATAAATTTATACCAACCTGAATTAACAAATAACATTTTTAGGACTGAAGAATTTACAACAATTATAAAAGGTAAAGCGACCGATAATGAAGGTATATTTCAAGTTTATGTAAATAATGAAACTACTGCTTTGAAAAGTAACAGACAATTTCAGAAAAGAATCAAATTGAAAATCGGGAAAAACCCAATTGAGATTAAAGCAATTGATATTAATGATAATATATCAATAAAAGAGTTTCTTATTATTCGTGATGAGGTCATCAGAGAAAAAGAGTTTTCAGATATCGATTTTGCTTTTGAAACATCGAATAAAAAACCCAAAGCAATTGCAGTTGTTTTTGGTATTGAGGATTATCAATATGCTCCCAGCGTTAATCATGCTTATAATGATGCTGAAATTATGAGAGAATATTTAATATCTACATTTGGTCTGAAAAGAGAAAATATCTACTTTCGCTATAACGAAAGAGCAACCAAAGGGGAATTTGAAAAAGTATTTTCTGAAAACGGTTGGATTGCAAAAAATGCTGATGAAGATTCTGAAATTTATATATTTTATGCCGGTCACGGAATTGCATCAACAGAGGATGGCAGTGCTTATCTAATACCAAATGATATTGACCCAAATTATGCAAGCACAGGTTATTCATTAAATGAACTTTATCAGAACTTAAGTAAAATAAAATCAAAATCAACCATAATAATTGTAGATGCTTGTTTCTCAGGTGTTTCAAGAGAAAATGAAATGCTTCTTGCAGATTCACGACCAATCAGCATCAAAGTGAAACAAGGTTTGATACCAAAAAATCTTAATGTTTTTTTAGCGTCATCTGGTAATGAAATCAGTTCAGGATATTCACAAAAAATGCATGGTTTGTTTACTTATTTCTTTTTAAAAGGTCTAAATAAAAATGCTGACATAAACAATGATAAAAAAATAACACTTGAAGAAATGGAAAACTATTTGAAAGAAAATGTATCCTCTCAAGCAAGAAAAATGGGAAGAGAACAAAATCCTCAATTGCATACATCTGATAAGAACAAGGTTTTACTTCGGTATTAAAGGATTAATATGAAATATCTGTTTTTATTAATTACTCTAATTTTTATTAGTTGTTCTGTAAACCAACATAATCAACCTGAACAGCCAAACAAATTAAATTCAATTTCTTTGATTCAAAATTCTAATAAATTGATTGATCTTGGAAACGGATGGTTTGAAGTAACTGAATCAATAGTAATTGAAAATATCTCACCAGAGGAAGCAAAAGAAAAAGCAATTCAAAAAGCGTGTAAACGAGCAATTGAATATTTCAGTGGTATCGAAATCAGTGGGAGAATAATTAATTTTAAAGCAGAAAATCAAAATGAAATATTACTCGATAATTTTGCTTCAATAACTAAACAAACTACACAGGGTATCATATTAGATAAAGAAATAATCAAAGAAGAAATTGTTACAAAAAATAATCAACTTCAAAAAATGGTGACTATAAAAATTCATATCGGAAAACAAAAAGGTGTAAAGGATCCGTCTTTCGAAATCATTTCAGAACTAAACAGAAAATATTTCAAAGATGGTGAAGAAATGGAATTATCTGTAAAATCCTCAAAAGATTGTTACTTAACAATTCTAAATATTTGCTCAAATGATTCAGTTTATGTAATCTTTCCGAATGAATGTAGAAAAGATAACTTTATAAAATCAGGTGAAACTTTTTTACTGCCAAATTCAAAAGATAAAGAAATCGGATTGTATTATCCTGTTAATCTTCTTCCAAATAAAAATGATGATGTTGAAATGATAAAAGTAATTGCAACAAAACAGAAAATCAATTTTTCCTCAATATATTCATTTTCAGCTTATGGCACTTATACATCAACTCTGAAAGATTTGCAAATATGGTTGTTAAAGATTCCTCGAAATGAAATTGAAGAAATTGATTTGCAATATTTTATTCACAAGTAGGTAATTAATTTGAAATTATGAAAAATTTACCGGAAAAACGTGATTCCCTTCCGAAGCCTTTCTTTTAAGTTTTCTGTTGTTTGAGGATTCGGAAGGTTGGAAGAGAAGATAGATTTGATGATGGTTATAGAGAAAAAACTTTCCGAATCTTGGTTGATAGTATTTCTTTGCGGGAAGCTTCGGAAAGTGCAAGGATGAAAAATGATTTATGAAGAAGGGAATTATTATCATATATATAATCGTGGATGTAATAAAGAAAAGATTTTCTTCTGTTCTGAAAATTACGAATATTTAATCAAACGAATGAAGGAGAATCATAAGGAATATTTTGTGAATATTATTGCGTTTTGTTTAATGCCGAATCATTTTCATTTCTTACTTCAACAGAAATCTAATATTCCATTGTCTGATTGGTTGAGAGTATTATTTTCGGGATATACACTCGCAGTTAATAAACAGCAAAATAGAGCTGGAACTTTGTTTGAAGGAAAACCAAAGAAAAGAATGATCGACAAAACAGAATATTTACAGCATTTAATATATTATGTTCATTTCAATCCTGTAAAAGCAGGTTTGGTTTTTTCTCCTGAAGAATGGAAGTTTTCAAATTATCTGGAGTGTGTTAATAAAAGAGATGATTATCCATTTGATGAATTGTTGATAAATGAATATTTTGGTTCAAAAGAAAAATATAAGATTTTTGTGGAAAATTATTATCTTGATGAAAAAATTGGGAATAAGTTGGAGAAATATTTAATTGATTGATTTTCCTTCCGAAGCCTTCTTCCAAATTTTCTGTTATTTGAGGATTCGGAAGGTTAGATGAGAAAATAAGATGTAAGGTTATTGTTGGGGGAAATAACTTTCCGAATCTTGGTTGAGAGAATTCCTTTGGTGGAAGCATCGGAAAGTGCAAGGATGAAAAATGATTTATGAAGAAGAGAATAGGAGAAATTTATGAATAAAAAGATATTTGTAAAAGATTTAAAAGACCATTTTAACAAAGAAATAATCAGTGATTTTCTGGTTACTCAAAAAGACTTAAGAGAAGGTACTAAAGATTTTTACCTGAGATTAAAACTTTCGGATAGTTCAGGTTCGATTCCGGGAAATGTATGGAATAATGCCAAAATGATATCTGAAAAGTTTGAGGAAGGGGATGTCGTTCAAGTAAAGGGCGTTATTATAAGCTATAAAAAGCAATATCAGATAACAATCAATAAATTGAACAAAGTTCCTGAGGAGGAATATAACCTCTCAGATTTTCTGGAAACCACTTCAAAGGATGTCAATAAGCTCTCTGATAGATTCTTTGAATATATTGATAATATTAAAGATGTCTATATGAAAAAATTACTTTTAAATGTGTTTGAAGACAAAGAATTCTTTACTCTTTTTGCTCAAGCTCCTGCAGCTAAAACATGGCATCATAATTATATCGGGGGATTACTTGAGCATACAATTTCAGTTACATCAATCTGTGAATTTGTTTCCCATCTTTATTCTGTAAATAAGGATTTATTAATTACAGGAGCTATTCTACATGATATCGGGAAAGTTGCTGAATATAATGTAAGACCTACTATAGAATTCACAGTGGAAGGAAGATTGGTGGGTCACATTCCTCTGGGAGATAAAATATTGTGTGAAAATGCTGCAGAGATAGACAACTTTCCCAAAGAAACATTAATGAAACTCAGGCATCTTATCCTATCGCACCATGGAGAATATGAAAAAGCATCTGCCAGGTTGCCCCAAACTCTGGAAGCTATCATACTTCACCATGCAGATAATCTTGATGCTCAAACTGTGGGAGTTATACAACTTGTCAAAGGCATTAAAAGTGAAGATGCCATCTGGTCTGAATTTGATAAATTGAACAGCAGATATTACTATGTGAAATAGGGGATAATGTTTCATACATCAGTTTTAGCAAGTGGCAGCAAAGGAAATTGTATTCTTATTCGTTCTGAAAATACAATGCTCCTTCTTGATGCTGGGTTGAGTGGAACCAGGATTTCAGAACTTCTTAAAAGTATTGATATTGACGAAAATAAAATAAATGCCCTTTTAATCAGTCATGAGCATAATGACCATATAAGAGGAGCTGGTATTATCTGCAGGAAATTTAATATTCCTTTATATTCAACCCGGCTAACGTATTCCGCATCCAGGAAAAAGATCGGGAAATTACCAAAGGGAGTAAAATTCTTTCAGAATGGAGATACAAACCAGATAGGTGATATCGAGATCAAAGCATTTCAATCTTCACATGATGTTGTTGATGGAAGTAACTTTATATTTAAAAAAATTGGAGATAATAAGCGGAAACTTGCAATTGCCACCGACCTGGGTTTCAGTTCAAACCTTATGATAATGAATCTACGAGAATCAACCACGATAATATTGGAGAGTAATCATGATATAAAAATGCTCCTGGAAGGTCCTTATCCATGGTTTTTAAAGCAGAGGATCAAAAGCAGGCAGGGTCATCTTTCCAATGAACAAGCTGTTGGAGTTATCACAAAAGTGATTCATCCGGGACTGAAGAATTTGATCTTAGCTCATCTCAGCGAGAAAAATAATCTACCTCAAATTGCAGAGAAATTAATGAAAGATTACCTGAAGAGTATAAACTATAATTTGAATCTGGTAATATCATCACAATACAAAGCAACTCCTATGATTGATATTTAGTTAATTTGGGAAAAATCATGTTATCATCGATATTAACTCTTATAATGGCACTTTCGAGCGTTTTGCTGATCATTGGTTTCGCAATTTTAATTAAAAGTGCATCTTTACTTATAAATGGAGCTTCGTCTCTAGCAAAAAGATTTTCAATTTCAGAATTGGCTATTGGATTAACAATAGTAGCTTTTGGTACTTCCGCTCCCGAGCTTATTGTAAATATTATTTCAAGTGCGAGTGGACATAATGAGATTTGTTTTGGAAATATTCTGGGGAGCAATATATTCAACACTTTAATGGTTCTTGGAATTGCAGGAATAATTTATCCCATTTCTATTGAAAAAAACACAGTAAAAAAGGAGATACCTTTTTTACTGGTAGGGACTATATTTGTTCTGGCTTTAGTTAATAACTTTGGATTTATTGGTCATGTACTTTCACGTTTTGATGGTATTTTTCTTATTCTGAGTTTAATACTTTTTTTCATTTATGTCGTTGGAATTGCAAAAGAAAATATGACCGACAATATCGAGATAAAACTATATTCCATTTCAAAATCTGTTATTTTTATTTTGATTGGAATCATCGGACTTTTCTTCGGTGGAGAGATTGTTGTTAGAAACGCAGTATTCATCGCCAGGTTATTGAATGTGAGTGAAAAGTTTATAGCAATTACAATAGTTGCTCTGGGCACATCTTTACCGGAGCTGGTTACATCCATCATTGCTATCATGAAAAAGCGTCATGGACTGGCAATTGGTAATGTGATCGGTTCAAACCTGTTCAATATTTTTCTGGTTCTTGGGGTATCCTCAATTATAAATCCGATTGTCTTTCCTTTAGCTTTGAATACTGATTTTTACTTTTTAATTCTTATAACCATAATTCTTTTCATTACAATGTTTACGGGCAAAAGAAGAAAACTGGAAAGAGCTGAATCTATTATGTTCATCATTCTTTATATTGGATATGTTGTGTTCTTGTTTTATAGGAAATAGAAAAGTCTTTTTTAACAAATAGTAGTTTTCATAATTCTAACAAAAATATTAATTATTTGACAAAAATTGGATAACTTTCATACATAGAACAATTATCAAAACACATTTGTCCTTATTTTGTTAAATGCAAAAGGGAGGAACTTTATGAGAATTTTTCAAACATTTTGTACTATTGCTTTTCTTGTAATTCTGCTTATTTTGGGTTGTTCAAAAAATCATCCTGCATCGTATAATGGAAATACTAATGATTTAATAACAATCTCCTTTACTGATGAAAAGGTTATTAATGAAAATAATATGCAGGAATATACATATACACAAGGAATTACATGGAAAGCACTAATTGAAGATGAACCATTATTTGCTTATCGAATAACAACTTCAGATGGTGAATTACCTGAAGGTTTTAGCATTGATCCAGATGGTTGGGTTTATCAAAATGAACCTGAAGAAGAAAGCACGATCTGGACAGACGAAACAGAGTTAGAAATTAGTTTCAATTCCATAAATGGAGTATTAAAGCATATCATAACAGAATTTGAAGTGAAATTTCTACTTGATACTCAGGAAAGTGAGATTGTATCTGCAAGCTTCTTTGATTTTAGAGAGATTGGAACAGTTCTTACTACCACCGGAGGAGATTGTAACGGACACACTACAGGAACAGGACTAACATTTCTAATTAGTGAAAAAATCCTGGATATTTTTGTAGATGGACTATATGCAGATCACTTTATGTATAGATTGAATATTATCAGTGAAATAGACAGCACATTAATCAGCGAGGGAGAATGGTTTAATACAATAAACTGTGAAGATATCAGAAGAGTAGAATTAAATGGTTATACAACTCCTCCACTTGTTCCGAATGAAGATGGTGAACTTACACAATTTGAAACTTACATTGTAACCAGAAGTGGTTTTGCAGATGAAGATAATCCTGCAATAGCCAATTTTAAGGTTCAGGAAGGATTTTATCCTAATACTGTGATATACAACGGGTTAGAACAAAATGGAGTGAATACTGGTAATGATACTTGGGCACTCGGGGAAAACCATTTTATAACATATATTGAACCTTGTTTAAGTATAATGCTTCCTTATGTTGTTACAGAGGAAGGATATCATTTTGCTACTGCTTTCTGGATAGATAAAAATGGAGATTATGTTCTGATAGGAAGTGAAGATCTCCAAATTTATCTACATTTGGGCTGGGTAGGTGAATATGCATACAATAATCCTTTTCACGATGTAATAAATTATGTTATTGATGAATTAACAGGACAACCATATTTCTCAGAAATAATATATTTCGATCTAAGATTGGATGGAGAATCTTTTGAATATTCTTCTCTTCCTGCAAGCGAATATAATATTACTGATAATAATGGAACTGAGTGGTTAAGAGTTCCTATCGAACATGAAATTGCACAGCACACAACATTAACTGGACTATCTTACGGGGAACATACATTTACTGCAAGAGCAGTTGACCTGCAACTTGCGGTTGATGAAACACCGGCTGAATTTACTTTCATGGTTTTTGAACCTATACCATCAGATGAAAAAGAAGGAATTATAATACTTGATGATACACCAGACCATTCAATGTTTTCCCCCGAAGTACTTATCGATGAATTGTATCTTGAATTTCTATCGGATTATTATGGACCAATAGAATGTCTGGATAGAAATGAATTACAAAATACTGTTTGGATACCTACATTGCATTTCTCAAAAGACGTTTTTTCTCCAACAGATATTCAATCATATGAACTGGTTATCTATCATTCAGATTCTCCTACGTTGGATAGTAAATTTGCACTTGAATACGATGTTATAAACATCTACCTGAATCAAGGGGGTAACCTGGTTTTTAGTGGAGGAGTTAACTTGATGTTTGTTCAAAATGATTGCTGTAATTTTAATTTTCCACTTTTGGAAAAATATTTTGGAATTCCTTTGTCCGATATAAATGCAATTGATATTGTCAGGTTTGAAGAATTTAATACACTGGTTCCACCATTTTTTCATTTACAATTCTTCGTAAAAGCTTTGGCTGAAGATGGATTTGTTGAAAACATAGATTTACAAATTCCAAGTTTTAATCCATTTGTTAATTTCCAACCAATACTACAAGATACAGTAAATGCTTTAGGTCCTGTAGCGTTATTTGAAAACTATGATAGTGCAACAGAAGAAATATTTGGATTTGGCTGTAGACAGCCGGAAGCAGGTACCAGTTTTACCCAATGGGATGATATAGATGATGAAGATCATTATCCCAGTGAAAACCAGTTTAACATCTATAATGGGAAATCGGTTGCACTTAGGAAAATAACAGAGAAAAATAAATGTTACATCTTCGGGTTTCCTCTTGCATATATGGAACCTGATGATGTACGAGCAATGTTGAACCAGATCATTGCAGAGATTGAATAATAGGGGGGAAAAATGAAAAAAACAATATATTTAGTAGTTATTCTTATTTCGTTTACGTTTCTTTTTGCTTTATCAGATTATGAGTCTTTGTATTCGAGAATATTTGATTCTTCTTCAATACATGATGCAGGTAATATCAGGTTAAGGGTAACTAATTACGGTTTACTTGGATCAGCTGATGTTAATTCATGGCCATCACTTGAATGGTCTATGAATTCTGGCATTGATTATTTATATCAGGGTTCTTTATGGGTAGGAGCCAAAAAGGTAAGAAGAACTGATGATGGAGAACAAATTTACTGGCAGCATTGGCCTCCAGAAGATGAGGATGATACTACAACTGTTGTTACTCCATGGAGAGTTATAGATACACTGACAACTGTGGGATTCGATGGTGATAGAGATTTATATGAGCTTTTACCAGCATACAATTATCATGAGATGATAACATTGGGTGATCAATATATGTGGTATAGCTATCATGATATTGTGCTTAAAAATATGGGGCAAAGATATAATTATGATGATGATGGTGATGGAAGTATTGATGAAGACCCTCTGGGTAGTCCTTTTAATATTAATGACCCTTCCTGGCTCTATTGCTTTACTCTTCCCTTTGATGAGGATGAAGATGGTTTAATTGATGAAGATTGTGATTACCCTGGTTTTGAATCCTCAATTTCATACTTTTATGATTATAGCCCTTTTGGAACTGAGGGACAACGTGATTGGGGAAATTCTTCTTCTTCAAATAATCACATAGAAATGGAGATAGCTGTAACACAGGAAGTCTATACCTGGCCTGTTCAATATTATGCTGATATGATTATAATAAAAAATACAGTGTATAATTATTCAACCATCGATACTCTTTTTGATGTTTGTTATGCATATCTAATGGATTGTGATATTGGTCCTCAGTGCTGGAGTCCAGATGATAGGTCATTAGATGATATAAGCAGTTATGTCCCTGGCGAAGGTTATGAGTTTGGTTATTCTTATGATGAAGATGGAGATAACGGTCTTTCTCCAGGGTTATTAGGATTTAAGGTTTTTAATCCAACAGATTATAATATGGACTGCTGGCTGTGGCAATTAGGAGATGGTCCGGATGATCATGATCCCTTTGATGTGACAGCCATGCCTACAGCAAATGAGAAATACTGGCTTATGACAGGAAGAAACCCTGATGATAGTAAATATACATCATTAAGGGAATATCCCTCTGCTCAAATTGGTGATCCTTTCGATACAAGATTTTTATATTCAATTTATGGTAATCAACTTGGTTCAATATCACCAACAGAAAATTCAATTAATATTAATCCCGGAGAGTCACTGGAGTTGTATAGTATTATCATTATGGATACAGATGTGGAAGGGTTACAGGATAAGTTTATCATGGCTTTGGAACTTATTGATTCCGGGTTTGATTATTCCCTGTTTGATGGTTTACCCAGTATTCCATATTTAGTGGAAGTTCAGGATGCTTTTTTTATAGCAGGTGCAAAAGTTAGGTGGAATGTTCTCTCTGCTCCCGATGAATTCATGGTATATTATAAAGAAGCTGATGCACCTGCATATACTTGGGAATTTATTGTTGTAGATCATGCTCTATCGGAATATACTATAACTGATTTACAACCTGAAACAGAGTATAAATTCAAAGTAGCTTGTATTTATGATGAAGTATACCTGGAAAGCAGAACATTAACTGTTCTTATAACTGAGGAAAATCAATCTATCTGGCCCGGTGATACTGATAATAATGGATATGTTAATGAAGATGATATTATTCCTATCGGTGTATATTGGAGAGATGAAGGAAATGCCCGGGATCAGGTTTCTTTCAACTGGGCAGAAAATGATTATCCAACAGGTTGGGATGAACCATATGCACCTTTTGCAGACTGTAACGGAGATGGGAAAGTTAATATTACTGATGTTTTAGGAATTTGTTTGAACTGGAATTACTCACGTTCTACTGTAATGAGTTTCCCTGCAATTAACTGGATAGATCTGGAAGAATATCGTGAAAGCTTTATTGAGATTTACAATTCACTCGGTAGTAGTGGGGTTGAACTTCTTTTAAAAAATCGCATAGCACAACAATTTGATCTACCAATAATTGAAATTGTTGGAAATAGCAGACTTTCACAGAATTATCCCAATCCCTTCAATCCATCTACCATTATTTCATACAGCACGACAGATGAGGGGAATGTAGAACTGAACGTTTATAACATCAAAGGTCAGCTTGTTAAAAAATTGGTGAATGAACATCAGCTTACTGGAAATTACACAGTTATATGGGATGGCACAGATTTAAATGAACGAAAAGTAAGTAGCGGATTGTACTTTTACAGATTGAAAGTTAATGATAAAATGATTGATACAAAGAAGATGATACTTCTTCGTTAACCCGTCTTCTGCAGTCCCGAAAGCATTCGGGACGAAGGGTGGAAACTATGAAGCATAAATATTGTTGAAATAGAGGAGCCATAGATGAAACGATTAGCTATATTGATTTTAATCTTTCCAATATTAATTTTCTCCTGTTCAAAAAGCAGTACAGGACCTGAAACGAATTTAATCCTTTCAATAACTCCTTCCGAGCAAACTGTTGGAATAAATATAGAGGTTACTTTTTCAGTCGATATTGAAAATGTTACAGATCTTTTTGCTTTTTCATGTGAAATAGTTTTCGACAGTACAAAAGTAACTTTACCTGAGAATCCAGTAATTGTCGGTTCTTTCTGGTCAGCAGATTACATATCAACAAGTGTGAATGATGATGACAGGCTGAATGTCGCAATCGGTTTGGAACAAACTTCCGGGGATGATGGGCTTGATGGTGATGGTGTTTTATTTAACTTCAAAGTAAAAGGAATTCAAATCGGTGAAAGTGACTTAACATTCGAGAATTTGTCACTGATTAATGAAGAAGGTAATCCTGTTGATGGATTTGATGATATCACAATAAATAATGGAACCCTTATTATACAGTAAATATTAAATATTTAGTTATTGCTACAAAGTTTTTCTTGGGAATACCGAAAATTCTATTTACTAAATTTCTTTCTTCATCACTTTTGGCTCGAAAGTTGCATCTGTTAGATAGAAAAACTCTGGAGAGAAAAATGAGGAAAATAATAATTATTGTAATTTTAATTATTTCGATAAACTTAAACGCAGAAATAATCGAGAAAACATTCTTTTTTGATAAATATGAAATTTCTGAAATAAACGAATATCAAATTATTAACTTTAATAACACACTTCCAACCGGTAAAATCGGTGAACCTGTTCTTCCTTACCATTCTGTTTCATTAATGCTTCCACCCGGTGAGATTGCGGAATCTATTGAAATAATCGGTGAAAATGAAAAGCAGATACCCGGTAATTTCCAATTGTATCCACAGCAGCATTCCAGACCCATCTCTAAAGGTAATTCCGGGGAATTCCAAAAAAATGAAAAAATCTATGCTTCAGAAGAACAATATCCTGCCAGACTTTCCGGAGAATTGACAACTCAATATTCGAATGGTTACGCATTTGGGCTTTCAACCTTCACACCACTGATGTATATTCCTTCCAGAGGAAGAGTTTCCTATTTCCAGAAAGTAACTGTAAAAATAACGACTAATCCTGATTCAAGATCATCGAAAGCTATGGAGAATTTACGTTCTTCAAACGAGGTTCTGAATCGGGTTTCAAACTTTGCTCAAAACCCCGAAATGATATCCAGATATCCTTTTCCAACAAACAGGGACGATGAATACCAGCTTCTGATTATTACTCCTTCCCAATTTGAAAACGACTTTCAGGATTTGATCGAGCTATATCTTATCAGGGGGATCTTAACTGAAATTACCACAACGGAATTCATAAATTCTTCTATGCCCGGACAGGACCTGCAGGAAAAAATTCGTAATTACATTATTCAGGAATACCAGGATAACGGCATTGAACAGGTCTTACTAGCTGGAGATGTGGAGCATGTTCCGTATCGTGGTTTTTATTGTTATGTAGATTCGGGAGGTGGTTATGAAGATGATGATATACCTGCGGATCTGTATTATTCAGCTTTAGATGGTACCTGGAACGATGATGGAGATAACCTCTGGGGTGAAATTGATGAAGATGACCTTCTACCTGAAATATCTGTTGGCAGGATGTCTTTCAGCAATCTTTCCGAATTAAATATTATGTTCAATAAAACAATATCTTATCAGAATACTCCCGTTCTTGGTGAATTGCAGAAACTGCTTTTGGCAGGTGAACATATGTATAGTAATCCGCTTACATGGGGTGGTGATTTTTTAGATCTTCTTATAGGTTTTCATGACGATAATGGGTATACTACAAATGGAATACCTGTAGACCACGATTATGAAACAATGTACGATCGCGATCTGGGCTCCTGGTCAGCTACACAATTGATCAACAAAATTAATGAAGGAAAAGCTTTTATTCATCATGCCGGACATGCCAGTACGAATTATTGTATGCGAATGAATACCTCCGATATTACTAATACAAATTTCTCATTGGTCAATGGAGTTGACCATAATTTTACGCATGTTTACACCCACGGGTGTCTGTCCGGTGCATTCGATTCAGATGACTGCATTGCAGAGTACATGGTCAAAATTGATAATTTTGCTGCAGCTTTTGTAGGAAATTCTCGTTATGGATGGTTCAACGAAGGACAAACAGAAGGACCATCTTTACACCTGCACAGGGAATTTGTGGATGCTTTATACAGCGATAAAACGTGTTGGATAGGTTCTGCTCATCTGGAATCTAAGATAGATACATCTCCCTGGGTTACAGCACCAGGACAATGGGAAGAAGGTGCTTTGCGCTGGTGTTTCTATGGTTGTAATGTGCTGGGAGATCCTGCACTTTCCATCTGGACTGATGAACCCATTGAAATAGATGTAACCCATAACTCTGTAATTTTCTTGGGAACATCAACATATTCCGTACATGTAGAAAGTGGAGGAATTCCGGTTGAAGATATGCAATGTACATTAATGCAAGATGGAGAGCTGATCGGAACTGAAACAACAAACACTTCAGGAAATGCGGAAATAATGTTTGATGCTGTCTCTGTTGTACCAGGTGAAGCCAATCTGATCATCAGCGGTTATAATCGACCACCGATTATTTATCCTGTTCAGGTTATTCCTCCAGGTTATTGTGTTATTGTAGAGAGTTATTCCATTTTTTCTGGGAATGATGATGTTCTGGAATTTGGTGAAAATGCACTTTTATCTATGAATTTGGAGGTTTTTGGTATTGGAGGAGTACATAATGTCATTGTAAACATTTCTACTGAAGACAATTATATAACTATTAATGATAGTACCGAATACGTTGATTTTATTGCTCTTGGGAGTATTGTAGAAATTAATGACGCTTTTGATTTTGACGTAAGCAATAATGTTCCGGATGAACATTCAATCGATTTCCTTGTATTAATAACTTGTGATGAAGGAGGTTGGCAATCCGGATTGAGTTTTACAGCATATGCGCCGGTTATATCTCTGGGAAATGTGGTCGTGCAGGATGGTGAGAATGGTGTTCTGGATCCGGGAGAAGAAGCTGAACTTGTTATCGAGCTTAATAATGCGGGTGGGGCAGATGCATACAATTTAATTCCCAGCGTATTATCAACCGATCCGTACATTTCTATCACAATAATACCCCTGGTAATTGATTCTTTAAATGCAAATTCAAGTGGAAGCTACGCAATTTGTAGTGTAGTTGTTTCGGAAGAAGCTCCTCTCGGGCATGTAATAGATTTTGATTTTGAATTGAGTGCAGATAACGATTACTTTGTCACCGATAGCTTTTCTCTGGTCGTTGGACTTTGCATCGAAGATTTTGAAACTGGAGATTTTTCCAGTTATAACTGGGAATTTACCGGTAATGCAGATTGGATAATCGATATTAATTCCTATGAAGGTGCTTACTGTGCAAAATCCGGATCCATCACTCACAATCAGGAAACCTGGTTGATCCTGGAAGCTGATATCCTGTGTGATGATGAGATAAGCTTCTGGCGAAAAGTGTCCTGTGAAGATGTTGGCAGCGTCACAGGAAATTATTATGATTATCTTTCATTCTATATCGATGACATAGAGATGGATAAATGGGCAGGTGAAAAACCGTGGGAACAGGTTAGCTTTCCTGTTACAGCCGGGAATCACAGTTTTAAATGGCGGTATATAAAAGACCAGGCTTTAACCAGCGGTTCCGATTGCGCCTGGATAGATTATATTATCTTTCCACCTTTGAACCTTGAAGTTTCTTCTGAGAATGAATTAGTTGCTCCATCGGTTGCAAAACTGTACGGAAATTACCCCAACCCATTCAATCCATCCACAACGATCAGTTTTTCCGTATCACAAACATCCTCATTTGTGACTCTCGATATTTTCAACATCAAAGGACAGAAAGTAAAAACGCTTATCAATGAAGCACTTTCAGCAGGTCAGCACTCCGTTGTCTGGAACGGGAAAGATGAAAAAGGTAAAAACGTAAGCTCAGGAGTTTATTTCTACAAATTGAACACTGGTAATTATGAAAAAACAAAGAAAATGATATTGCTTAAGTAAGAATAGATCTCCAAGCTGTTCGAGAATGTTTTCAGAGGAGTAAATCATGAAAACTTTGATATTTATTTTCTCATTTTTAACAACCTTTCTATATGCAACTATCATAAATATCCCGGCAGACCAGCCAACAATTCAAGCAGGGATAAACGTAGCGGTTGATGGAGATACGGTTCTTGTACAACCTGGGACATATTTTGAGAACACAAACTACAATGGTAAAAACATAACTGTCGGTTCATTATTCATAACAACACAGGATACAACTTATATCTCCAATACAATCATAGATGGTGGTCAACCTTCAAATCCGGATTGTGCTTCTGTGGTAACTTTTGAAAGTGGTGAAAACTCGTATGCAATATTAACCGGATTTTCTTTGTTTAACGGAATAGGAACTTACGCTGATCCATCCGGTAGCGGTTATTATCACTATTACGGAGGTGGAATATTTTGCGTAAATTCAAATCCCGCTTT
>JAGLWO010000425.1 GCA_023133395.1 Candidatus Cloacimonadota bacterium
ATAAACTGTAGAAACCTGGATTTATGGGAGGTAATCATTAATCCCAGAATTACAATTCCGATGAATGTAAAAGCTCCAAAGTGAATGATAGGATTACGGATTTTTCCCCAACCAAATAATATGAATAGAAGATTAAATATTATATAGATGAATGTAATAATATCTATTGGTCGCAATCTATCTTTAAGCATTATTTTCCTGATATGTTGAATACGAAGTTAGACTGTTAATATCAGCTTATTTGCTTATCAAAGATTCTGTATGTTTTATAAATTTCTGCGTTTAAACTTTTTGATATTCTATTCATTATTTTATTAGTTTCCAGAACCCAGGAGAATTCTGCATCAGTATACGGATTTTTATGTTCATAAGCTGTTTTAAAAGACCTGAAGTAAAAAACAACATCAATTCCGCGATTTTTGTATTTATCCAGAACTCCCATAATTGGAACACGCAAACCGGGAATTTTATTCTTGTATTTGAGGAATTTAAACCAGCCAAAAGGAAAAAGTTTTCCTTTGATTTTTTTAAGTATGAAATTATAATCTGGTAAAGTGACAGAAAAACCAACTGCTTTTCCTTCGATTTCGGCAATGAAGACAAATTCAGGTCTTAAAATTGGAAGCATATCATCAACCAAAAGATCAAATTCTGTGACAGACATAGGAACATATCCCCAATTATCCTTCCATGCTTCTTCATAAATGCTGAAAATCATAGCAATGTCATCTTTAATTTTTTTCTTGTTTTTTGTGGTAAGACAGCGAACAGTGAAATTTCCGCGTTTTTCAATTCTTGCAGCTAATTTTTCCAATCGTTCTGGCGGTTTCTGAACTTTGATATAATATGCATAAATATCCATCGCTTTTTGTAATCCAGCTTTTTCAATAAGTGTATTATAATACTCAAAATTATATGGCATCATAACCATTGGAGAAGAGTCGAAAGGATCTATAAGAAGCGCACATTCATCATTAACAGAAAAGTTCATAGGACCACGCATGATTTCAAGCCCTTTTTCTTTTAACCAATTATTAGCAGTTGAAAAAAGGGAGTCCGCAACTTTCTGGTCATTTATAGCTTCAAAAAAGCCAAAAAACCCCACTTTATCTTTGTGGGTTTTATTATGCTGTGTATTTGTGTGAGCTGATATTCTTCCTGCTAATTTATTATCTTTATATGCAAGAAAAAGTTGGACCTCTGAATGCTTAAAATAGGGATTCTTTTTAGGGTTAAAGAAATTTTTCTGGTCCAGAATGAGTGGCGCAACCCAGTGTGGATCGTTTTTGTAAAGTTTGAACGGAAACATAATAAATTTTTTCAAATCTTTCTTAGATTTTACTGGAACGATTTTCATTATATTTCTCCTAATTTTTTAGAAACAAAAATATTCATAATTCCCATCAATATTGCAGCAATGAACAATTTACCGAGAAGACCGGGATCTCTCTCAAAAAAGAAATTTATAAATGGAGGAAGCAAAACAATAATATATTGAGCGAAACGGATCTGTTTGTAAAATACAACTATAAGAAGCGCCAATAGTAAAATGATCATCATTGGCCAGGGTGCAAAAAATGTCATAAACCCGATATAAGTAAATATTCCCCTGCCTCCTCTAAAATGGCTGGTAATAGGTAGACAATGACCTACCACCATGATAAAACCTAATGCAAGAAGGTGATTTTCAGTTCCTATATTCTCACCAATTAAATCTGTTATTTCGGGGTAATTCAGAAGCAGGCTTAAAATAATTAAATAGAAAAAAATCTTACCAAAATCAACAATACCTGTGAAAATGCCAAGAGTTTTACCAATATTATGAAAGATATTTTCTGTGTCAGGATGACCGGTTCCTACTTTGTAAATATTCATACTTTTATACGATTTTACAAAAAGTTTTGCAGTGGAAAAACAGCCTAAAAAATATGATATGATCATTAACAAAATAAATATTAAAGTAGAAATCATAAATTCTCCATTTTAATAGTTCCTCTGTCCGAAAATTGCACTGCCAATGCGGATTATATTTGCTCCTTCCTCAATGGCAATTTCGAAATCATTTGTCATTCCCATGGATAGATATTTCATTTCAACATTTGGAATTTTCTCCAATTTGATTTTTTCGAAAAGCTCTCGCAGAGTTAGGAAACATTTTCGGATTATATCTTCATCAGCAATAAACATCCCGATTGTCATCAGACCCTTAATATTTAAGTTTGGAAGTTTGCTTACCTGATTAATAAAATCAACAGCAGTATCCGGTTTTATACCGAATTTGCTTTCCTCGTCGGAGGTGTTGACCTGAATTAGAATGTCCTGTTTTTTTTGAAGCTGGGAAAGATGATCGTTTAATTTCTGTACTGTAGAAAATTTATCAATTGAGTGTATCAGAGTAGGATTCAGGGTCATTAATTTTTTGATCTTATTTGACTGCAAGTGACCGATGAAATGGAATTCTTTAAAGTTTTCTTTAATGAAAGGGATTTTATTCTCAGCTTCCTGGACTCGATTTTCACTGATATATTCGATTCCGCATCTTAGTGCAGTTTCAATAGTTGCCACAGAATGAGTTTTTGTTACAACGAGAAGTTTTATATCGGTGGGATCTCTTCCAGACCTTTTAGCAGCAGCTTCAATTCGTCTATTTAATTTTTTGATATTATTAGCTATCGACATTCCAAACCTTTATTTATTTCATGAAATAAAATTAAAGGAATTTTTCTTCTATGATGTGTCAAGAAATTAGTAGAGATTGAATTTTTTTCAAAGGGTTTATTTAAACCACAAAAAAACCGTCCCGATGTATCGGGACGGCAGAACTTTTAACTTATATATTTTACTTCATAAGAATCATTTTCTTTGTTGATGTATATCTTCCCCCAGCTTTCATCTTATATAAGTAGATACCACTGGATACACTTTGGCTGTTGTTATCTTTACCGTCCCAGACCATAGTGTGAACTCCTGCATCAAGATTTTCAGAAACAAGTGTTTTAATAAGCTGACCGCGAATGTTGTAGATTTTAAGAGATACTAATCCATTTTCTTCTATACTGAAACTAATGTTTGTGGTTGGGTTGAAGGGGTTGGGATAGTTATTTCCTAGATTGTTAACAAAAGATGGAACATTGTTTTCGTTAGTTCCTGATGGATTTAGAGAAATAGCAATACCTTTAATGCAGAAATTGTAATCATGTGTTGGCGTGAGAGGTATCCAGTTGGTAGTTCTTATATATGCTCCTTTCCCTTCAACGCGAGGACCGGAATCAT
>JAGLWO010000426.1 GCA_023133395.1 Candidatus Cloacimonadota bacterium
CACCACCTTCATTGGCAGTATTATCTGATAATGTAACATTTACCAAACTTGGATTGGCTTCAAAACACGAGATTCCACCACCCCATTCATCAGCAGAATTCCCGGTTATTAAAACATTAATTAGATCCGGGTTCGAATTAAGGTTGCAATTGATACCTCCACCAATAAAAGCAGAATTACCTGTTATGTCTACATTCTTTAAACTTGGGCTTGAATTATCCATACAGAGAATCCCACCACCAACATCACCAGAATTATTGGATATTGTAACATTTTCGAGACTCGGTGAGGAATTTGTCATACAACAAATCCCACCACCCCATGCCTCAACATTCAAAGTAGAATTATCTGATATCGTAACATTGATCAAACTTGGACTGGAACTATAAGCACAAAATATTCCTCCTCCAATTTCATTCGCAGAATTACCTGATATTATAACATTTTCTAAAATTGGGTTGGATCCTTCACAATAAATCCCACCACCTTCAAGGGCAGTATTATCTGATAAAGTAACATATTCTAAAGATGGAGTTGATTCATTGATATATATTCCACCTCCTTCATCTGATGCAGTATTCTCTGTTAATATTACATTCTCTAAATTCAAATTAGAATTAATAACACAGAAGATTCCTCCACCATCCGCAATAGCAGAATTATTAGTTATTGTAACATTATCAGCATTAAGTGAACAATTTTCTTCACAATAGATACCACCACCATAATAAGAAGTATTATTAGAAATTGTTACATTCTCTAAGCTCGGGGTGCAGTAATTGTAACAAAAAATTCCACCACCACTACCTCCGGCTGAATTATCTGTGATAGTCACATTTTCTAAACTCGGACTGGCGAATGCTCCACAGAGAATCCCACCACCATTGTATTCAGCATAATTTCCTATTATGACCAAATTTTCAAGACGAGGATAGGAAGTATAAACACAACCAATTCCTCCTCCACTACCGTTCGTGATGGTGAATCCTGTCAAAACTGCACTGGTAGTTTCTCCATTTTCAAATGAGACTACAGTTCCGTTTTGGTTTCCGTCGATAATGGTTTGTGAAATATAAGTAGTATCTTGTGTTGTAAGAAATAAAGATGCGACAGTAATGTTTTTACCATTGTAATCGATAGTTTCCACATAAGTTCCCGGTTGTACAAGTACGGTATCAGCATCAACTGCTACATTAATACCTTCCTGTATTGTTGGCTGGTCTGCCGGGACGTTGATGATGGTTGAGTACAAACATGTAGTTAATAACAAAACTAAAATTAAAATCAGTATTTTCATTTTTCCTCCTTTTTTGAGTAGTAAAAACTTAGCGATCTAAAGAAGTGTAAAACATTTTTGTTTGTATAGAAGTGTTTAAAAATTTCAGTATTAAACATTTCTTTATCCATATCTCCGAAAAAAGGCTCTATGCTTTTATATGTCAAACATTTTATGTGTTCAAGATTGCCTATATAAAAAAAACGCTCCGAAATCTCGGAGCGTGATACTGCTGGTTCTATCCGGTATAAGCCGGATGAACCTAAATATTTTGGTTCAGACTACAACTCTGAACCAGCATAATATATTCTTATTTCAAAAGTATCATCTTCCTAACTCTCTGAAAATCACCTGCTTTTAACTTGTAGAAATAGATCCCTGATGCTACTGGTTCTTCATTTTTATCTTTTCCATTCCAGGTAGTAGAATAATTTCCCGCTTCCAGTTTGTCGTTCACAAGAGTTTTTACCAATTGACCTTTGACGTTGTAGACTTTAAGCGAAACTTTTATGTTCTC
>JAGLWO010000427.1 GCA_023133395.1 Candidatus Cloacimonadota bacterium
TTATATTCTTGATTTTTTCTGTCCCAGATTAAAATTTGGAATTGAGATTGACGGAGAAAGTCATGATGAACAGGTAGAATATGATAAAAAGAGAACATCGAATTTGAATGAGATTGGAATAAGGTTAATTCGCTATTCAAATGCTGATGTGATGTGTAACCTGGAAGGTGTTTATCTTGATCTGGAAGAAAGGATTAAAAAACGAGAAAAGGAATTGCAATAATAAACCCCCTTTAATTCCCCCTTACGAAGGGGGACAGGTTCATGCTCCCCTTGTTAAGGGGAGAAAAGAAACGAAGTTTCCAGAGGGGTTCATGCTCCCCTTTGTAAGGGGAGATGTCGTTAGGCAGAGGGGTTAATATGAAAAAATTTATTATCATTTTAATTTTATTTTCAACAGTTTATTTAAGTTCCAAAACCTTCATTCGGGAATACACATACCAGGCAAGTGAAGCAGATGGCAAGATAACTTCCCGGGCTATAGCATTAGAACAGGTTAAGAGACTCCTTCTTGAAGAACTTGGAGTATATGTATATATACGCTCGACTTTGCAAAGTGAAGAAATTGAAATTAGCAGAGAAGTTAAGAAACTAACAGCAAAGCAGATTGAGGCTCTTTCTGCTGGTATAACTGAAACTAAAATAATTGAAGAAAACTGGAATGGTGAAATATATTACATTAAAGCTGAAATTGCAGCAGATGAAAACGATTTGATAAAACGACTGGATATTATTATTGCAGATAAAGAAAAAACTAAGCAGCTTGAATATTCCCGAAAGCGAACAGAAAAAGCTTTTGCGGAAATTGAAAAACAAAAAAATGAACTTGCAAAGACAAAAGATGAAAATGAAAAATTACAACTACAGAATGGATATAACAAGAGTAGTAACAAGCTATCAGCAGAAAATTGGTTTCAAAAGGGATTTTTTTCCCAGGAAACAAATGACTTGAATAAGGCAATTTTGTTCTACCAAAAAGCTATTGAAATCAATCCTGAATTTCAAGTTGCATACTATAAATTGGGTAATATATACAGAAGTATTGGTAATAATGACAAAGCATTAGAGTGTTATAAAGAAGCTGTTAAAATTGATCCTGAATATGCTGAAGCATTTTCTAATAAGAAACAGCTTATCTCAGATATTAAGGAAAAGGAAAAGATTGCTCATTATAAGGAGATTATCAATAATGATCCTGAAAATTTAGATGCTTATTTGAATTTGGGAAATATTTATACATCTAAAAAAGACTATGGAAAGGCAATTTTTTACTATAATCAGGTTATAAAAATTGATTCTAAATTTGTAGATGCTTATTACCAAATAGGTAATATTTATTTATTACTATATAACTATGATAAAGCAATTAAATATTTTAAAAAATTAATTAACCTTAATCCCGAAAATGAATCAATATATAAAGATTTGGGAGATATTTATAAACAAAAACAGAATTTTTATATGGCTAAGAAATATTATCAGAAAGCAATTGGTATAAATCCTAATAACTCGATACTTTATCAGAACCTGGGAGTTATTTATGAAATTATAGGTAAACATGATAAGGCGATAGAATGTTATCAGAAAGCTAAATTTCTAAATCCTAATTATGCAAATACATACTACAATTTGGGAATTACATATTTTGATAAAGGTAACTATAAAAAAGCGGTAGAGTGTTATCAGAAATCTATATTGCTCAATCCTGATTATGCAGATGCATACTGTAATATGGGATATGTTTATTATAAAAAAGGCAGCTATAAAAGAGCGATAGAATATTATCAGAAAGCTATATCTCTCGATCCCAATTATAAAGATGCATACTATAATATGGGAATTACATATTTTGATAAAGGTAACTATAAAAAAGCGATAGAATGTTATCAGAAAGCTATATCTCTCGATCCTGATTATGCAGATACATACTACAATATGGGACTTGTTTATGATGATAAAGGAAACTATGATAAAGCGATAGAGTGTTACCAGAAAGCTATATCACTCGATCCTGATTATGCGGATGCATACTTCAATATAGGAATTATAAATTGTGATAAAGGAAACTATGACAAAGCGATAGAATCAAACCAGAAAGTTATATCTCTCAATCCTGATTATGCAGATGCATACTTCAATATGGGATTTGCATATTCGAAAAAAGATAGTTTAGACAAAGCAATAGAGTGTTTTCAGAAAGCAGCAAGATTGGGGAATATGAATGCTCAGGGTTTTTTAAGAGAGAAAAGAATTTCTTGGTGAGTAACTCAAAACTCCTGCTTTAAGAAAGGAAAAAGGATAAAGGAAAACGTAACTCAAAGCTCCCGCTTTGAGAAGGAAAAAGGATAAAAGGAACTAGATCTATTTACCTGCCTTTTAATCGACTTTTTTGATTTGGCATGACCAGATCGAGAAAAAAGCGAAGTTTATAGAGGGATTAATGCTCTACTTTGTACGTGTCTGGTTATCGACGGAAGGGGAGAAGTCGCAGGCAGAGGGGTTTATATGAAAAAATTAATCATTATTCCAATTTTAATTTCTGCAGTTTGTCTAAATGCCAAAACCTTCATCCGGGAATATATATACAATGCCAGTGATGCAGATAGTAAACTTTCTTCACGGACAATAGCGCTGGAAGAGGTTCAGCGACTTCTTCTGCAGGAGATCGGGGTGTATGTTCATTCCACGATCCAGAATGAAACCATGGAAATTAGCGGAGAACTGAAAGAACTTACATCCAAACAGGTGGAAGTAATGACTGCTGGTGTTACCCAAACCAAGATTCTTGAAGAACAATGGAATGGAGAGATATATTACATCAAAGCAGAGATAGATGTTGATGAGGACGAAGTTCTAACAAACATCGATGCAGTCATACAGGATGAAGAAAAAACTGCACAACTGGAAGAATCCAATACAAAGACAGAAGAAGCACTCAAAGAAATTGAAAGATTAAAGGGAGAACTTGTAGAAACCAAAGACGAAATGGAAAGAATGAAACTGAAGGAAGAATACACTAAAACCAGCAACCAGCTTTCAGCAGAAGAATTTGTTAAAAATGGTCATACTGCTTTTATCTCAGGGAATAATGAAAATGCAATAGCTCTGTATAAAAAAGCATTGGAACTCAGTTCAGAAGACGAACGAATTTATTACAATATAGGTCTCATTTTACTCAGGCAGAAAAAAATCGATAAGGCTATGGAATTCTTTGAAAAAGCAATCAAAACAGATCCGAAATTCATAAGAGCTTACCTTGGTGTTGCAGGAATTTACCTTCTAAAAAAGGACATTGAAAAAGCCCGGGAATATTACAATAAAGCATTGAAAATTGATCCGGATAATGCATTGATATACTTCAGTTTAGGGAAAGTTTTTAATCTGAGTGGAAAATATGGAAAAGCCATCGTTAGTTTACTCAAAGCGATTGAGCTTGATCCTAAACTTTTAAGGGCTTACAGTCAGTTAAGTTTTTCATATTATATGTTAAAAAAATATGAAAACTGCATAAAAGTAAGCGAAAAAGCAATTGAGATTAATCCCCGATTCGGAGAAGCCTATTTTAATATTGGAAGTGCATATAAAGCACTTGATCAGATAAAGAAAGCAAGAGGGTATTTTAAGAGAGCTGAACAATTAGGCTTTAAACCAGAGAAAAGAGATTAGATAAAAGAACTTGGGAAGGAAAGCAAATAATACTCTCCTTCAAATAGCTCATATTTTCATTAAAATGAAAAAATAGCTTGCATTGGAATTTAGTGCTTGTAATTTTGACTCAGAATTTCATTAAAATGAAAATTGGAGTGTAGATGGATCAAAAAGAACTAGGTAAAATAATCAAAGATAGGAGAAAAAGTTTAAATATCAATCAGCAGTCATTTAGCGAGATATCAGGAATTGCACATCATACTCTCAGCGATATTGAATCAGGTAAAGGTAATCCTACTTTTGCTGTACTAATGCGAATACTTGATGTTTTAGGTTTAGATATAAAAATTGAAGTGAAGGATAATGAATAATGTCTGCAAAAGGACGAGTTTATCAGAAAGGAAGATTTGCCGGGATCTTAGAGAAAAAGGGAAGTGAATACATCTTCGTTTATGATGATGATTTTCTGAAGGATGAAACTACAAAGTCCATAAGTTTAACTCTTCCAAAAAAGAAAAAGAAGTTCAAATCTCCTTACCTATTTTCATTTTTCTTTGGACTTCTTGCTGAAGGAATAACAAAGGAAATCCAATGCAAAAAGTTAAAGATCGATCCTGATGATCACTTTGAAAGACTATTGAAAACAGCTAAGTATGATACAACTGGTTCTGTTACAATCGAGGAAATAAATGAGTAAATGTCTTGGATGCCTGAAGGAAATTACAGAAAATAATTACTGTTCTGCATGTTTACGTAACTTATTTGATAACAATAAAAATATTAAACCAATTTTATATTTTGATAAAAATGAGTTTCTGAAAATACGAACTGAACTTGCAGATAGAATTTCAATCTCTGGTGTCCAGGATAAGATTTCATTGAAGATAGAAAATAATGAATTAATTCCGACAGAGAAGAAAGGTTTGTATATTCTTAAACCTGTTTCTGTAAATCCTGTTCCTCAATTCACGGAAGAAATTCCTGCTAATGAACATCTTACCATACAGATCGCAAAACAAGTTTTTAAAATGAAGACTGCTGAAAATGGACTGATACATTTTTCTGATGGTGAATTGGCGTATATTACAAAACGTTTTGATAGAGTAAATGGAAATAAACTCAGGCAAGAAGATTTTTGCCAGTTGCTGAATGAAACACCAGAGAACTCAGGTAAAAAATATAAATATGATAGCAGTTATGAAGAAGTTGGAAAAATGATTCATTTTTTTCTTGCTGCTTCAAAAATTGAAGTTGAAAAATTCTATCTGCAGGTTCTATTTAATTATGTTTTTGGGAATGGAGATGCACATCTGAAAAATTTCTCGATTATCGAAAGTTCGTATGGGGATTATATACTATCTCCAGCATATGATCTTATTAATACCTCAGTTCATTTTCCTAATGAGACTCGAATGGCACTCGATCTTTTTAATAATTTCGAAACAAAAAGTTTTAAAATTAATGGTTTTTATAAAAGAATAGATTTTGTTAAATTTGCAGAAAAGTTACGAGTTAAATGGGATAGAGCAGATAGATTTATAAATGATTTTAAAATGAAAAAAGATATGGTTATTGAATTGATAAATCGTTCGTTTCTTAAAGATAATGCAAAAGTCAGATATTTGGGAATTTTTGAGGATAGACTAAAGGCGATAAGAGATTAAATAGATATGTTAGAAACTCACCCTGCTGTCCCTCTCTTTGGTTAAAGAGAGGGAACATAAAAAATGCAGGGAGAAACGTAACTCGATCTGCTAGATCGAGATCCGCCTAAGCAAAGTAAAACAAGAAGAATATTGCTACGGCGTGAAAAGAAGGATAAAGTAACTCAAAGCTCCGCTTTGAGAAGGGTTAATATGAAAAAATTATTTATTATTTTAATTTTATTATCAGCGGTTTGTTTAAATGCCAAAACCTTCATCCGTGAATATACCTACCAGGCAAGCGAAGCAGATAGTAAAATTACCTCCCGAGCTATAGCATTAGAACAGGTTAAAAGACTCCTTCTCGAAGAACTTGGAGTATATGTGTACTCAACTTTACAAAGTGAAGAAATTGAAACCAGCGGGGAAGTTAAGGAACTTACTGCAAAACAGATTGAAATAATCTCTGCTGGTATTACTGAAACCAAGATCGTAGAAGAAACCTGGAATGGAGAAACATACTATATTAAAGCAGAAATAACAGCAGATGAAAACGATGTTATAAAGCGGCTGGATGCAATTATTGCAGATAAAGAAAAAACTAAGCAACTTGAAGATTCTCGAAAAAGAACAGAAGAAGCACTTGCTGAAATTGAAAGATTGAAACAACAACTTACACAAACCCGGGATGAAAATGAGAAACTGAAGCTACAAAAAGAATATAATAAAAGCAGTAATGAACTTACAGCAGAAGATTGGTTTCGGAAAGGCTATAATGCCTATGAAATTGGTGAACTTGATAATGCGATTTTGTATTATCAGAAATCAATTGAATTATATCAATATGCAGAAGCATATAACAATATGGGAGTTGCTTATGCTGATAAAGGCAACTACGATAAAGCAACAGAATGTTATCAGAAAGCGATAGAAATCAATCCTGATTATACAGAAGCATACTACAACATGGGAAGTGCTTATAAGAATAACAGTGATTACGACAAAGCAATAGAATGTTTTCAGACAGTAATAAAGATTGATCCTGATTATGTATTAGCATACTGCTATATGGGATTTGCTTATCAAAATAAAGGCAACAACAATAAAGCAATAGAGTGTTATCAGAAAGCAATAGAGATCGATCCTGATGATGTATTAGCATACGTCAGTATGGGATATGCTTATCATGATAAAGACAACTACGACAAAGCAATAGAATGTTATCAGAAAGCAATAGAAAACGATCCTGATAATGCAGGAGCATATGGCTATATGGGATTTGCTTATCAAAATAAAGGCAACCACAATAAAGCA
>JAGLWO010000428.1 GCA_023133395.1 Candidatus Cloacimonadota bacterium
GTTGATCAGGGTAATTACGGAACATTTTCAAATCATGGTGAATATGCAACCATTGGTTTAGAAGATCACACTGGGTTAATCGGATTGGAATATACATACAGTAATCAATATCCAACTGCTGCAAAAGTTTTAGAAGATGAAATGGCAATTTTATTTACAACCCCTTCAGTTCCCAGCCAAGGTCCTTTTATTATTTTAGATTCCTTTGAAATCGATGATAGCCAGGGAAATAATGATGGAATCGTAAATCCAGGTGAATCAATTGACCTAAGTATTACTTTGAGAAATGTTGGGATTGATATAGCAACTAATGTTGCTGCAATTCTATTAACTTCGGATCCTTTTACTTCGATTGGTGATAGTATTCAATATTTTGGAGATATATATCCTTCTTCTACCTCTACATGTCCTGATAATTACAGCTTTTATGCTGAAATTATTTGTCCAGATCAACATGATATTATTTTTGATTTGAGTATTAATGCTGATGACTATAGTTCAAATTATACTTTTGCTATTGAGGTATTATCTGCAAATATTGCAGTATCAACTGATGAGATATATTTTCCTGAAGTTTATTCTGGGTATCCTACATCATTACCTTTAACAATCTATAACACAGGTTCGGTAATTCTGCATATTACCGACATTTACACTAATACTAATTATTTCAACCCTGATATTACATCAATAAATTTAGAAGGCGGTGAAAGCCAGGGAGTCATTATAACAGTTAATTCAAGTTCAACTGGTACACTTTATGACACATTATATATTATAAGCGACGATCCGGATGAACCGGAATTAGAGATCTCTCTTATTGCCGAATGTGTTTTTCCTCCAGAAATTTCATTATCTTTATATTCAATCAATATCGATTTGATTCCTGACGAAACAACTTCAGAAGTTTTTACTATTTATAACACTGGTGGAAGTAATTTAAACGTAGATTTAGAAATTGCAGGAAATTCCAGTTCAGGAATGGCTGCAAGTTTTGATGGAATAAATGATTGTATGAGTATATTCGATAATGTTATTAATACAAATTATTTCACTGTAGAAATGTGGGCATTAATGGAGGGTCAAGGTGGAGGATCTAACCAATGTAATACATTATTTGAGCAAAGAGATGATCAAGCTGGAGATAATCATTCTACAGTTGTTTTTCACTCTCAAGCCAGTACATACAAAACATATTTCTCGGTGAGGAGTAGTATTGGTTCATTAAGTAGAGTAGAGACTGATTCTCAGCTTTATAACGAATGGCATCATTATGCCGGAGTTGTGTCTTCTTCAATGATTTATTTATTTATTGATGGTGTTCCTGTAGATTCTACGATCAATGTTCAACAAGGAAATTATACATCTTCTATTGATTATGTTGATTTAGGAAGACATGCATATAGTGGCTATCCCCACGCCTATTTTAATGGTTTATTAGACGAAGCAAGAATATGGGATTATCCTCGCTCTCACAATGAAATTTTAATAAATATGAATAATTCCCTTTCTGGCAATGAAGATGGATTGGAAGCTTATTGGAATTTCGATAGTAATGAACCCTGGTTTGATTTAACTGGTAATAACCACAATGGAACACCACAGGGAGGTTTGACGCTTGTTGAATCAACAGCACCAATAATAAATTGGCTTTCGTTATCACCTGAATCTGAAACTGTGTTTCCTGATTCATCGGTTATTATAAATGTTATGTTCGATGCAACAGATTTAGAGATTGGAACTTATGATGCTCAAATCGTAATTATCAGCAATGATCCTGAAAATCCTGAAACCATTATTCCAATTATACTAAATATTGTTGAAGCTGGTTCTAATGAAATTCTTTCTCCTTTAATTACAAAACTTGAAAGCAATTACCCCAACCCATTCAATCCGACAACAACAATAAATTTCTCTTTAGAAGAACCCTGTAATGTTACGTTAGATATTTTCAATATCAAAGGACAAAAGGTTAAAACTCTTGCTGACAGTAAATTTGAAAAAGGAATATATGAATTAACATGGGATAGTACAAACTCAAATGGAATAGCAGTTAGCTCCGGTATTTATTTATATGAATTTAAAATAAATGGCAAATCAGAATCAGTGAAGAAGATGCTGCTACTGAAATAAATAGCAGTTGTTGTTAAAAGAATTACTTTTTTTAATTAGGTGTGGAATTATTAAATTTTGATTTTTGAGAAATTATGGAACTATAGTTTCAATATAATATAAGTTGAAGGAAAAATGAAAAAAATATTGATAATAATAATAATTTTAATTAGTATAAATCTTTATGCTGAATGGATTGAAATACCAGAAAATTTACATCAACCATTATTCAAAAAAGTAGACAGTAATCTTAAAACTACGGAAATACAATTTTCTTTAAACGGATATGAAATCGTGAATGTTTCGGAATCAGGAAGTAATTTTCAACAGATATCTTATTTGAACGAAGGAAAATTCTTGGAGCCCGGCAAACCTGATCTTCCCAGATTTACACGTTTGATTTCTTTGCCTAATGAAGGTAGAATATCAATTGAGATTACCAATTATGAGGAAAAGGTTATATCAAATATTACTGTGTACCCCTGTCAGAAACTTCAATCTGAAAGCAAACCAAAAAACAAGTGAATTCACTATTGATGAAAATTATTATTTAGAAGGAGAAATATTTCCATCCCAATTGTTAGAAGCAGGTGAGCCTGCAATAATGAGAGATTTACGAGTTGTGAACGTGACTGTCAATCCATTTCAATATAATCCCCAAACACATGAATTAAGGATATTCAAGAATGTTGAATTTGTTGTGAATTGTAAAGGAAGTAGTGGGATAAATGAAAAAACTATCAACAGAACGCATTCCAGATTTTTTAATCAAACCTACAAATCAATAGTGGCAAACTATGACTCTTCATCCTATAGAGAGGATGAATTTCAACAGCCTAATTATCTATTCATTTATCCTGATGACCCTCAAGTTGAATCGATTTTACAAGAATTAATCGACTGGAAGCATAGGAAAGGATTTAATGTTGTCAACGCAAGTACGTCTGAAACTGGAACAAGTTTAACATCTATAAAAAGTTATATTCAAAACGCTTATGATACTTGGGAAATTCCCCCTGACTTTATTTGTTTAGTAGGTGATGCAGGAGGAAATTATTCCATTCCAACAGGTCATTTAGATGGAGGGGAAGGAGATCAATATTACGTTTTGCTTGAAGGAAATGATATCCTTGCCGATGCTTTTATTGGTCGTCTTTCTTTCAATTCGTTATTCGAATTTCAAACTATAATCTCCAAAATACTCCATTATGAAAAAGAACCCTATATGGAAGAAACTGATTGGTATAATAAAGCTTTATTGGTTGGTGATCCAAGAATTTCTGGTCCATCAGTAATAGATACAAAACAGTATATTAAAGAGATCATGAATATTACTGCTCCAAATATCTATTGTGAAGAAGTCTATTCAGGTAACTGGGTATATCAAATAAGCACAATTATTAATGATGGAGTAAGTTATTTCAACTATCGTGGTTACTTAGGTATGAGTGGTTGGGATAATTCTGATATTGATG
>JAGLWO010000429.1 GCA_023133395.1 Candidatus Cloacimonadota bacterium
CAGAAGATCTCGTTCATAGGAATCGGTAAAAAGGTCAACTCCCAATCCAATCACTTCGCCCTGACTCAATGTTTCTCCCTTTTCATCGGGGAGATCCAGCAAACCTCCAAAATAGATTCGTGGTTGCCAATGCATCCGGGGATATTCACTAGTAAGAACTTCAATTGTCTCATTCACATTCATTAAACCCAGATCGTAAGGTTTTTGATCAATCATTTCATTGTAGGCTCTGGTTACAATTTTTACATGCCCTGTTTCGAAACGGGCATTATCCTGGATCAGCATCATTGCATAACCATTTATCCAACTGTAAAAAAGAACGGTTAACATCACACCGGCTGCGATGATCAAAATGGGGAAGAAGCTCCTGGTGCGATCCCGCATGAGTCCTTTTGCTAAGAATTTTAACATAATTCTATCCTCATAATTATTTAAAAAAGATTAACATTTAGTTTATTAGCTATAAGTTTTAACATTTTATCTCTCTTGCTCTACTGTCACACTGAGCTTGTCGAAGTGTATAGAAATTCTTCGTAAGTTATCCTCAATGAGTACTCCATCCTTCGATGAACTCAGGATGACAGGGGTTTGAATTGAAAGAATGGATGATGAAGTATGATTAAAGATCATTTTCCTTTTCCTTTTTTTTTGCATTTTTCATATTAGATAATTTTACTAATAAATCAAAATCTCCTTTAATGAGTGCTTTTTTCTTTGCTCTTCTCCAACCTTTTATTTGCCTTTCCGCTGAGATTGCATCATAAGCTCTTTCAAAATAATCGGAGAAGACAAGTTTGACGGGACGACGTGAGCGGGTGTAACATTTGATGAGTCCATTTTGATGTTCGGAAAGCCGTTTTTCTATGTCCGAAGTGGAACCTGTGTAGAAACTTCCATCAGAACATCTTAAAATATATACCCAGTAAGTTTTACTCATAATTCTCTCCGCTCTATTTCTCTGTCATATTTTCTACTGTCACACTGAGTTTATCGAAGTGAGGAGGAATTCTTCGTAAGTTATCTTGTAAGAGAACTCTATCCTTCGATAAACTCAGGATGACAGGGGTTAGTTGTGAAAGAATATAGGAAGAAGATATACTATACATTATCTTTGACTCCTCACTTTGTCATCTTTCCGCGCAGGGCATCGGTTGGTTTCAGTTTGGCTATCTTTCTGGTAGGAAGAAAACTCACGACAGTAACTGTTATCAAAACTAATATAATTGTTCCTACTACCAGTTTCCATCCATAAACCGGATAGAGTGCATCATTCAAACCACTCAAACCCCATTCTTTAGCATCCATTCCAATTTGCATGCCAACTTTCTGGAAATGATTCAATAATGGAATTCCATATACAGCACCCATCAAAATTGCCAGTACTGCGTGAAGAACACCTTCCAGCGTAAACAGTTGAATAATTTTCGGTCGTGTCATTCCCATTGCCATCATTGTACCCATTTCTTTGCGACGACGGAAAATGGAAAGTACCTGTGTATCGAAAATAGCCAGCATAGCCAGGAACAACATTAGAATATACATTATTGATGAACCAATAGTTTTCGCTTTGATCATATTTGTAAGGTCTATTAGCAGGAAATCCAGATCTTTATGTTGCCAGCCAGAGAATTCTTTGTTATACGTTTCATCTTTTATCGTGATGATAGTTGCTTCATTTGGTAGACCCAGCATTTCCTGCAGAGTTGGCAGAGATATCCAGATCTGATTGCTTTCTACAGTGAGTACGGTGGTAGAAAATACATGAGCAACCTTGATATCGCGGGCATCATAAGTTCCGTTTTTATCACGCCAGCGCAGGACTATATAATCTCCTTCTTTAATATTCAAATTGTCTACAAATCCTGAACCGATGATACAATTTATCTCATTATCAGGATCTGCCAGATATTTTGTTGGAAGTTCGACCAGATTCTGATCCGGATCGATACCTTTAAGTACAATATTTCGCATTCTTCTTTCGGGATAGATCGTAGCAGGAGAAAATAGAATTGAAATTGCTTCGCCTTCAACTATCAGCTTTTGCAGATCTTCAGGGATCGCAGCATGACTGTCTTCCAATGTATATGGATCATACGGATCATAAGTTTCCTGCCAATATTGTCCACCCGCAAAATCCCAGTTTTTCATTTCACGAGAAGCATCATCCTGCCAGCCTACATAGAATCCCTGTAAAGCTATTATGACGAAGTAGGAAAGCGAGAGGATGAATATATTCAACCAGGTACGGAAGCCTGCACCGATAATGTTTTTATAAGCGAGTTTGAAGATCATGATCAACCTCCATTCACAATTTCGTCTTTATCCACTTTTCCATCCAGAAGCGAAATCTTTCTTCTTAAATATTGTATTACTTTAGCATCATGAGTGGAGAAAATAAATGTAGTTCCCAGATCCTCATTCAATTTCTTCATCGTTTTAAGGATATGATGAGAATTCTCGGCATCAAGATTGGCTGTTGGTTCATCTGCCAGCACAAGATCTGGTTTTTTTACAATAGCTCTGGCTATTGCTACTCGCTGGCATTCACCTCCAGAAAGTTGAGCAGGACGGGATTTCGCTTTATCGGAAAGACCAACCCACTCGAGCGCTTCCAGAACAGCTTTTTTCCGTTTCTCGGAAGACATTCCTAACAGGATTAAAGGAAATTCTACATTTTCAAAAACAGTGTAAACAGGCAGTAAATTATAGGTTTGGAAAATAAATCCAATGTGTTGACTACGAAGTTTCGCAGCCTTTTTGGACGACAATTTCCGAATAGAATTCCCCATTACATTCACATCTCCTTCGCTTTGTGTATCCAGTGAGCCGATGATGTTAAGTAGTGTTGTTTTTCCGGAACCGCTGGGTCCCACAATACCTGTGAATTCTCCTTTTTTGAATTCCAGGTCGATATCTCGTAGAGCAGTGAATTTTCCACCACCAATAGGATAGTTTTTTGTCATTTTTTCGATTTTGATAAGTTCCTTTTTCATTTTAAACCTCACATTATTTTTTCTAAAAACTATATCCGACCATTAATTGTCCCGATTTACCATCTGCTGAAACCTGCTCAGGATCGAAATTGTTCACTTCCGGGTTCCAGGAAAGATTCAAGTAGATACTTAAATAATTGTAACTTCTTTGATAGGAAACAAACCTGTACCAGTCTTCACTTTCCCAACTATATGTTAAAATTGTTGAGATATTATCAAATAATCCAATGGGATAACTAAATGATACAGCAGATGATTCTGTTTTATAACTGCTTTCAAAAAGATCACTTTCCGACTTTGAATAAACAAAATATTCTCCCAGAATGTGAATTCCATTACCAATTGAGATTGTATAATCCGCTCCGAGTGTAAGATATTTTTCCCAGTTTGGAGTGAATTCAGTTTCACTGTATTTAGCTGCTACAGCTTCGATCCATAATCCGATCTCAAAATCCCAGCGTGCGTCGAAAGCGAACCTATCTTCGAAAGTATTATTAACTTCCAATTTACGATGATGGTAAGTAAGTGCTGCTTCACAGAATTCAAAAGGATATTGCACCCTTCCTCCGAACTCGAAATTATTATCCTTTGATGTAAATGATTCCAAACCTTTTAGTTCATCTTCAGCATAGATTCCCCAAAGCCAGATATTGGTATTATTAAGGAAATAATATCTGAATAGACCTGCACGAACACCTTGCGTTTCTTCTTGAGGATCACGCGGATCGATAGTATCAAACCATTTGAGAGAGCGAAGAAGTTGAGCGGGACCAAAATTGATCTTCTGCAAACCAAACCGTGCTTCAAACTGGCTGCCAGAATATCGTATCCAACCCCGATAAATTTCAGTATCCTTTTCTTCAAAATGAGTAGAATCATTTTTAATGTATTGGTAAGATAGATCTGTTATTATTTCACAGTCGATCTCATATGTTTCTTTTTGGATTATATTCAGCGAAACCGTTGGTTTATATTGAATTCCAAGATGATATTGCTGTGTACTTGATTTATCAAAAAGAGAGCCCCAACTCCAGAAGTCGTTTTTCAAATTAAAAACCTTTGCCTGGATTTGAGTACAGAATAAGATCATTAAGCAGAATATTCTAGCTTTCATTATATTTTTCCATAATTGCATCGACAATCTGTTCATCAAAAATTTTTATAGAACCTTCCGGAGCACCGAGAATTCTTTGAACTGAAGTCTGATATATATTGAAATGTTTTTTCATTTCCTCGATGTTATCAGGATTTTCATCCAGACTCATCATCAGTTTTGCATTATATTCCCCCAGGGAAGTTCCGAAAAACAGGATGATACGGGCAGTTGCTTCCGGATGTTCGATATTAAATGAACCTTCATTTTTACCCTGCTC
>JAGLWO010000043.1 GCA_023133395.1 Candidatus Cloacimonadota bacterium
AATCACGTACGCGGCGCAGGAGACGATTGGCAACCCGTGGAGTTCCCCTGCTTCTACGAGCTATTTCGAGTATTCCATCAGGTTCGATGGGAATACTCATAAGCCCGGCTGAGCGTTTGACAATTTTTTTAATACTTTTTACATCATAATAATCAAGACGCAGAACCAGGCCAAACCTGGCACGAAGAGGAGATGTAAGAAGCCCGGCACGGGTTGTTGCACCAATAAGTGTAAAAGGTTCGATGTCTATTTTAAGGGAGCGTGCACTGGGACCACTATCGATGATGATCTCCATTTCAAAGTCTTCGATAGCTGGGTACATATACTCTTCCACAACATGATTCAAGCGGTGAACTTCATCGATGAAGAAGACATCGTTTCTCTGCAGGTTGGTAAGAATTCCTGCCAGATCGGGAGCCTTTTCCAGAACCGGTCCCGAACTTGACTTGATTTCCACGTTTAACTCGTTGGCAATGATGTATGCAAGAGTGGTTTTTCCCAGTCCAGGAGGACCATAGAACAAAACATGATCCAGGGGTTCTTTTCTTAATTTTGCTGCTTTAATGGAAATGTCCAGAATTTCTTTTATCTGCTCCTGTCCTACGAATTCAGCCAGGATTTTCGGACGAAGACTTCTATCAAATTCCTTTTCACCGGGTTGTTCAACCGGGTTTGTGAGACGTTCTAACATTTTTTATCCTCTAATATTTTTATAAAGAAGCAGTACGATAAGACCGGTTATAACTATTTTAAAGAAGAGAAATATAAATGAAGTGGAATCTACCATGGCAAATACTTTTGAAAAAATCACCCAGATATAGATCAACTGTCCGATAATAATTCCAAATCCGACCATCCACATAAAAACAGACTCGTGAGCTCTTTCGCTTTCATCAGGTTGGTTTTTCCTCAAAGGCCACTTTCTAAATATCGCTCTCCAAATTAAATATCCACCGCCAATTATTAAGATTGCTAACAATCTGGGAAGTATCATTCAACCTCCTGATATTTATAAAAAACCTCTAATGGATTTAAGTTATTTATTGCAAGGATTTTTTATGGTTTAATAACGATCGTTGAAGGACTTTTTCTTCCTACAGCAGGTCCGTCTTTTACTTTAAAGCCAACATCGGTCATATTTTGCCTGATAGATTCTGCGCAACTGTAAGTACTCAGTTTTGCTCCCTGTTTCATCACAGCATAAACTTTTCGGAATATTTCTTTGCTCCACATTTCCGGCTGTTTGCCAGGTGAGAATGGATCGAAGAAAACACGATCAAAATAATCTCTGGGAAGTGAATCGAGAGAAACAAGAGCATCTCCTATGATCAATTTGATTGTATTATTGTTACCATCGGTTATTTCCATCTTTTCAGCTAAATTTCGGAAAGCAGTAAATTCTTTTTCAATTTCTTTTGGAACTTCCAATTCTCTAATAGCTTTTATAATTTCTATATCATTTTCCAGACCAACAATTTGTAATTTTTTATGTTTTTTTGTGGCGATTATAGAATTGTATCCAAGCCCAAAGCAAAAATCCAATATTTTCATTCCGTCTTCAATTCCAAGGGCATTAACATGTTTTTCGAATGCTTCTTCATAAGCTCCGGAAAGAGAGTGGTAATGTTCTTTATATTTTTTACTAAAGGCTGTGAAGGAACCGTCTTTTGTACGCACGAATTTCATTTAAAATATTTCTTTTATTATTTTCAGGTAAGTCATGTACATTTTTTCATCGAAGCAGATAAAGATTATTTTTTCTATTAAAGAATCTTCAGTTAAGAACTTTTTAATCTCTTGTACAG
>JAGLWO010000430.1 GCA_023133395.1 Candidatus Cloacimonadota bacterium
TCTCCTGTGGGCAATTGTTTCAATGTCCCAAGTGCGAGATCAGCATGAACTTTCACAGCAGAACACAACAGCTCATCTGTCATTACTGCGGGCATGCCATCAATATGCCGAGAAAATGTCCGGATTGTGGAAGTTATATGTTCCATTTTGGAGCAGCTGGAACTCAGCAGATCGAAAAACAGCTAGAGATACTTTTTCCATCTGCTACAATTCTGAGAATGGATTCTGATTCTGCCAGGAAGAAAGACAGTTATGATTCCATGTTTGAACGTATGAAAAAGGGAAATGTGGATATTCTGTTGGGAACTCAGATGATCGCCAAGGGACTGGATTTTGCCAATGTTACCCTGGTTGGTGTGATCTCTGCAGATATTGGTTTGAATATCCCGGATTTCAGGGCAGCTGAAAGGACATTCCAGCTTCTGACCCAGGTGGCAGGCAGATCGGGTAGAGGTGTAAAACCAGGTGAGGTATTTATCCAGACTTATAACCCAGAGCACTATGCTGTTACTACTGCTACAAGACAGAATTTTGATGCATTTGCAAAAGAAGAGTTGAAATTCAGAAAGATCCTCAAATATCCCCCATGTTCACGTATAGCCAGGTTTCTCTTTTCCAACAAAAACGAAAAATACCTAAGAGCACAGGTTGAGAAGAATAGAAGAATTACTGAGAAACTTAAGAAGATGTTTGAACCAAAGAGTCTTTCAATACTGGGACCTGTTCAGGCACCCCTGGTAAAATTGCAGAACAACTACCGGTATCACATCATTCTGAAGGCAGATTCTGTAAAGACTCTTTCCAGGGCTGTGAATTTTCTCAAAGAAAACCTTAATTTCAGCAGCACAATTAAACAGGTAATTGACATTGACCCTTATGGGTTGTTGTAGGAATTATAAAAGTGCCCATAAGCAGTCCAAAAGTCTGCTTTATAATTGATTTTATTAAGCTTAAACCTGAACATTTATATTGACGAAATTTCATTTCTTTGGAAATAGTATTAGTATTGACAAAGTTGGAGGAAATATGGATTATTTCTTAACTGAAGATCAATTGGAAATAAAAGAAATAGCAA
>JAGLWO010000431.1 GCA_023133395.1 Candidatus Cloacimonadota bacterium
GTAGCACAGCTACGGAGGGTGGAGGTTACACCCTGACATGGTTGTCTTCTCTCAAACTGAGATGTAAGATGCGCAATGCGTGCCCTTTTCTGATAATGAATTGGTCGAACTAATTGATTTGGCAAAAGAAGGGATCGAACAACTGATAAATGAATAAAGAATGGGGAGTAAATGAATAGAATTTCAGAAACGAGGATATTTATAATTTTGTTGATAATATTATTTATTTCATCTTTAAAAGCAGTAACTATTAGTGGGTTTGTTTCAAATGCAGAAAATGGCGAACGGATTCCTTATATTTCTGTTATAATTCGAGGAACTAATCTTGGAGTTTATACCAACAAGGAAGGATATTTTATCATAAATTCTGTTTCCACAGGAAAAATAGAAATTGCTTTTTCAAATATTGCATACAAACAATTGATTATTACTGAGATGGTTAACGATGAACTTGATAATAAATTTTTAAAAGTTGAACTTGAAAAAACAACTATAAAAATGGAAGGTATTTCTGTTTATGGCCAAAAGTATAAAGAGGAGATTAACAGCAGAGAAATTATTGTCAGCAATGTGCTGCGAACAACCGAAGACCTACAAGCTATTCCTCAAATTGCAGACTCTGATGTTTTCAGGGCAATTCAGGTTCTTCCCGGAGTTTCTGCATTATCAGATTTTTCCAGCGGTCTTTACATCCGTGGTGGAAGTCCGGATCAGAATTTGATTTTGCTCGATGATATTGATGTCTATAATCCAAACCATTTTGGAGGAATCTTCAGTACTTTCAATACAGATGCCATTGAAAATGTTGAGCTTCTAAAAGGTGGATTTCCAGCTCAGTATGGTGGTCGTCTTTCTTCAGTTTTAGATGTAACAAACTTGGATGGTAACAGAAAATATCATCAGGGTGTTGCTCGCCTTAGTCTCGTCAGTGCGAATTCCACCTTGCAGGGACCCTGGAAAATTGGGAATCAGAAAGGTTCGTATATGGCTTCGTTCAGAAGAACATATCTGGAAGTGCTGAAAGATGCTTTCGACTTACCGGATTATTATTTTTATGATGGTCATGCCAAATTGAACTGGGATATTACTGAAAAAGATAAGTTCACTGTGAGTTCTTATTCTGGGAAGGATAGGCTCGAATTTAATTTTGGTTATAATATGCTTATTGAGTGGGGAAATGAAACGATTTCTTCACAATGGATTCATGTTTTTCACTCCCAGCTTTTTTCTAAGTTTGTTCTCGCAGGAAGTCATTTCAGCTCTCTTTTCGATGTAAAATACGACAGCGATACTGAATATATTCGTTCAAATGATATTTATGATGTAACTTTCAAAAGTTTATTGAGTTACACACCAAACGATCGGCATATGATGGATTTTGGGTTTGAGGTAAAATACAATAATATCACATTTATTTATGAAGTGGAGAATTCCGATATAGACCCGAAGAGTTTGCCGGATGTGGAAGTGGATTCAGGAATATTTTCTGTATTTTTCCAGGATAGCTGGGATTTAAACGATTTGTGGACAATTCAACCGGGAATAAGAATAACATATTGTTATAATAAATCGCCAAACCTTCCAGCTTCTCCTGTTGGAGATTATTTCCGCATTTCACCAAGATTTTCAATTCGCCGCAAACTATCTAAGCTAAGTAATGTGTATTTCAATTATGGAAGATATTATCAATATTTAACTTCCATGAATCCCGGAATGAGCACACCAATGGATTTGTGGTTTCCATTGGATGGAAGTGTGAAACCCGGAGTTTCAGACCATTTCATTATGGGATACAAAACTCAGATAGGTAATGATTTTGCATTTGATGTAGAGACATATTATAAAAGTTATGACAACCTTGTTGAATTTCGTCCGGAAACAGATTATGAGTGGAACAATCAAACAGGAACTCTGTCTGATGTTTATAATATAGGTGATGGATATTCTTATGGAACAGATGTACTTTTCCGCACAGAATGGAAAGGTCTTGAAGGATTTTTCGGTTACAGCTTTGGTATAACGCAACGTAAAATTAATAGCACAAATATTAATCCTGAAACCGGTGAAGAAGAACTTTATCATCCCAGGTATGAAAGGATTCATCAGGTAAATGTAGTTCAAACTTACAATTTAACGGAGAATATAGGCTTTAAAGTTTTAGGAGCTGATTTCAAAATAGGAACAACTTATTCTTATGGAAGTGGACAACCTTATCTTAAACCGGAAAAAATTTTCTATGACGAGCAGGGTATTCATTTCTTATATAGTTACAAAGACAGAATAAGATTACCCTTATATTCTAGGTTAGATTTGAGTTTAAAATTCAAATGGCAATTTTCAAAGTGGAGTATCGAACCCTATTTGCAAATAATTAATCTCTTTGAGCACGATAATGTCTGGTCACGTGAATATACTTATGAAGAAGATGAAGATGGGGGCATGATAATGAAAAAACACGATACTTTGATGTTCCCCAGAATTCCTTTTATCGGGTTTAATATTGAATGGTAAATGATTTTTTTAGATGAGTATGTAGAACAAATTGCCAACTTGTTTTAATGCATAATGTAATAAATTGTGATATAAAAATAGGATGAAATTATGAGAATAATGATACTTTTGATAATCTTTGGAGTTCTTTTTGGTTGTGATGATTTTACATCTTCAGAAAGATATAAAGATGACAATTATGTAATTACCGGTCTTTTGTATGAAGGGCAACCGATTCAACCAATATTTATCGGAAAAACAATTTCTCCATTTAATGATGAGTTTACTGATATGAATATTGATTATGCAGAAGTAACCATAAAAGAATTTAATGGAGAAACTTTAATAGATTCGGTTCAACTTGTTTATTTCCCGCTGGAGGAAGGAATTGGTGTTTATATTGATCCTTTCCAGATAAAAATTATTTCGTCAGATTATATTTATAGGATAGAAGCTTGGATAGGAGATGAACTCGTATTCGCTGAAACAGAAGTTCCGGATTCAATTTATGTTCTTCTGGATGAAGCATTTACTACAGATTCAACAACTATTTTTCCACAATTGATTTATGAAACTGCAGATTCAGAACATCCTTTGATTATTCAGACAATCAATGATGAAGTTGTAAATATGATGTTCAAATTTTATTGCTTGGAAGAGTTTGAAGATGAACCGCAATATATCATTGTATTTGGTGATCATGAAACACCCGAAGATGAAGAAGAATACGAAAATCCAAATGATGGATTTCCAAGAAGAATAAACTTTTTTGGGTCGTATCTTCCGGTTTGGAATGAAGAGTATCAGCAGTTTCTCGTTACCGAGAGTGCTTACAGCGGTCCGATTGTTTTTTATGGAGATTACGAAATCTCTGTGTATTCGATCTCTCAGAATTATTTTAATTATTTGTATATGACAGATGGTTATACTCACGGTGGTATACAAAATGGTTACGGATATTTCGGTGCTGTAAGTGGAACTTCTTTATATACTGAAGTTATTGAATAAATTTTGTATATTCAATATCTTTATCGCATAGCAGGAGCAATGCGACGAGGTGTGAGGGAGCTTTTTCTTGACATTTGCGTGTGTTCTAAAGAGAAAGTTTCTCACTTA
>JAGLWO010000432.1 GCA_023133395.1 Candidatus Cloacimonadota bacterium
TTAAGAAATATGCAAAAAAAGTGTATTTAACAGGTAATACAAAATTTGAAATGGAAAAAGCTTTTGCTAATACCGTTGATATAAAGATTTGCGACAGTTTTGAACAAAGCATCAGAACTGCATTTTCCGAAGCTGAAAAAGGAGATTACATTGTTCTATCTCCTGCATGTACAAGTTATGATATTTTTAATAATTTTGAAGAACGTGGAGAAAAATTCAAACAAGTTGTATCGAGTTTAAAAAAATGAAAGCTAAAATCTATATTGCCCAATATGATTATTATATACTTTTTGTATATATGCTTTTGATGTTCATAGGTCTCTATATGCAGCTTAATATCAGTTCTGTAAGAACATCAATGTCATTTTTCTATAGGCAATTCACCTGGTTTGGATTATCTCTTTTATCGCTTTGGATCGCCTTTAAATTTGTGAACTTGAATAAAATCAGGAATTATACTTTTTTCTTCTTAATAATAACTATCCTACTTCTAATTCTTGTTTTAATTTTAGGTGAGAACGTAAAAGGAGCAGTTCGCAGTATTCGTATCTGGAAAATTAATATCCAGCCCAGCTTAATAGCCAGGATTGTATTAATTCTCTACTTTGCTCATTTCCTTGATAAGAAACAAAGACTCATTCCAAAATCACATCCAAAAGGGTTTTTAAGAAATTTCAATGCCCTTATTGTTATGCCTTTAATAATTTTCATTCTGATTCTTCTTGAAAAACACTTCAGCCCGTTAATAATCTCTGGGCTTACTTTAATTTCAATTTTATTGCTCGCAAAAATCCGGTATTCTACCATTCTTCTGATTATTGGAATTTTATTTATATCCATTGTCCTAATATTAGAACTTGGACCAAAATATCGCAGCGAAAGGATGCAGATTTATTCAAAGTATTCGTTATTTAATAAGGCAATGAATGAAGAATCAGAATATCATGGAACCAATGACTACCAGATAAAAGAAGGCCTTATTTCCTTATCAAGTGGGAAAATGTTCGGAACTTCACCACAGAGAGGAACAGGAAAACACTATTTCCTTCCCGAAGCTAAAACAGATTATGTTTTTGCTATTATTGGAGAAGAATTCGGTTTTTTAGGAGCTTTATTCGTTCTGGGTCTGTATGTATTTCTTTTCATTCGTTCCATCATCAGTTCATATCATAAGGAAGATCTATACCTTAAACTTGCAGGAATTGGATTGGGAATGAACATCTTCTTTAATGCGATGGTAAATATTGGTGTGGCAATGGCAGCAATTCCTTCTACAGGAGTGACTCTACCATTTATAAGCTATGGTGGAACATCTTTGTTAGTTAATTCCTTCACAATCGGGTTATTATTGAATATCAGTGCAACAAGGCAGAAATTCTAAGAAATGGAGATATTTTAATGGATAAAACAAAAAACAATTCAAAAGATTTACGAACTTCTAAAAAAATCCTGATTGCAGCTGGTGGGACTGGAGGACACATTATACCTGCACTATCCATAGCTCATGAATTACAAAAACATGGAGTTGAAGTATTGTTTGTTGGAAATAAAAACAGTATGGAACAAACCCTTGCAACTAACAGCTCGCTTAAATTCAAAGGAATTAATGTGCAAAAGTTTTATAGAAAGTTTACATTTGCACATATTAAGTTTCCTTTCAAACTTCTTAAAAGTATAAATGATTCAAAAAAAATCATTAAAGAATTCCAACCTGATGCATTTCTGGGAACTGGTGGATTTGTCAGTGGACCTGTTGGTTATGCAGCTCATTTGAAAAAGGTTCCAATTTTTCTTCAGGAGCAAAACAGCTTTCCAGGTGCAACTACCAGAATTCTGAGTAAATATGCAGAGAAAATATTTCTTGGAACCAAGGGTGCAGAAAAATATCTTCCAAAAGAAAAGATTTTATACTGTGGAAATCCTATCAATATAAGCGTAGTTAAAGAGAAAGAAAAAATTGATTATGAAAAATATGGTTTGAAAGGAAATTCAAGAAAAATTTTCCTTTTAGGTGGAAGTCAGGGTTCTGTTATATTAAACAAAGCCTTCCTGCCAATAGTCGATGAAATCCTCGAAAAAGAATATGAAATAATATGGCAAATTGGTAAATACAGTTTTGAAGAAACTTATGGAAAGATAAAGGGGAAAAAAGGAATATATGCGTTTGATTTCAGCAATGAGATCGGGAAAATATACAATTCTATTGTTTTTGCGATTGCACGTGCCGGTGCGCTAACACTGGCAGAGTTTGAAACAAAAAAGATTCCTTCGATACTTGTTCCTCTTCCCTCTGCTGCAGGAAATCATCAATACTTCAATGCTATGGAATTGAAGAAAAAAAATGTTGCACAAGTTATCGAACAACAAGATTTGAATCCTGAAACATTGAAAAACGCTGTATTCGACATGATAGAAAACTTTGAAAAAATGAAAGAAAATTTTAAAGAATCACAACATATTGAAGCTGCCAGGATCATTTGTAATTTTGTCTTTAGAAAAATAACGAAATAACTGGAGGTTTAGTTCAAATTGAAAAAGGAAATAGTTAAAAGCTTGATAGTAAAGTATAAAATATTAGGTAAAAAGTATTTTAGTTTAAAAAAACTGAAAGAGGATTTGTACAAACAAGTCCCGGATTTTAATCCTGAAACTTTGAAGAAAAATCTTTCCCGGTTTAAAAAAGATAATATTTTATTTTCTACCGGTAGAGGTTGGTATTCTTTTCTGCCTGATGTTTTTGAATTAGATACAAAACCAATTAGAAATATTATTAACTTATTGAATAGAGAATTTCCTTTGCTTGAATTCAACGTTTGGAGCACGGAACAGCTTCTTCCCTATTTTCATCACATTCCCACTCGTTTTTTCACCTTTATTTATGCAGAGCGGGATTATCTTCAAACAATTTATGAACGACTTATATTGAAAGGTAAAAAGGTAATATTAAACCCATCTCGACAGGAAGCAGAAAAAATATTTAATGTGGAAAGGGACACTTTTATTCTTCGACCTTCGATAACCGAAGAACCGATCGAAAATAATCATTCTAAAATAGAAAAAGTTTTAGTTGATTTGTATATAGAAAAGGATAATTTACAATTTATAGATGAATGGGAATATGAAAGAATTTTTGAAAATATAGCAAGCAGGAATTCGATCTATATTGATGTAATTCATTATTATATAAGGCGTAGAGTCTTATTCAAAGATTGTCCCCTTTACGCAATATTAGACAAATACTGCGTATAGAGGACAAACCGTTGAGAGCAAAAGCATGATCAAAGAACATTGTTTTGAAAAAGAGTATATTCGAAATTTAAGAAAGGTTTACAAGAAAGCAAACCCTGTCTTCGTAGAAAAGACAATTTATGCTTTTGAGTTACTTTCACTTCTGATCAAATCCGGAATGGATTTTGTCTTTAAAGGTGGAACAAGTTTATTACTGCTATTACCGGAACCAAAAAGATTATCTATTGATATCGATATCGTGGGAGAGATCGATGTTTCAAAATTAGATTTAATTATTGAAAGTACTAAATTTACCAAAATTGAACCTGATATTCGTAAAAATGATAAAGCTTGCATCAAACATTTCAAGTTCTATTATAATTCAGCATTTGAAAAACAACAAGACTCGAATGTCTTATTAGATATTGTTTTAAAAAAATATAATTATGAAAATACCCAGTTTAAACTTTTAAAAACTCCCTTTTTTGAAACAAATGCAGATATAAAAATAAAACTGCCATTTATTAATTCAATCTTAGGTGACAAATTAACAGCATTTGCTCCAAATACAATCGGAATCCCTTTTGATGAGCAGAGTGCAGCAAGAAAAACAGGTATTCTTAAACAATTATTTGATATTTCAAATTTATTTGATTATGCTGATAATTTACATGAAATTACGAGTTCTTATAAAAACATACATTCGTTTGAATGTGAAATTAGAGGAACCGATTTTGATCTTGAAGAATCTTTAAATGATTCGATCGATACTTCATTCTTGATCTGTCAATCTGGTTTAAAGGGAAGTATCTCAAATAATCAGTTAGCAATGCTCAGATCGGGTTGCAGGAATTTAATTAATTATCTGTTAAAAGAGACATTTTCATTAGATTTGGCAAAAATACCGGCAGCTAAAACAGCTTTTATATCATCTGCAATTTTACATAATTTGAAAATCGAGTTGAATAAAATAAGATTTGTATCTGGAAAAATTATAGAAATTAAAGATTTTGAAATTACTGGAAAGTATAAAATTTTAAATCGTTTAAAAAAAATCTTACCCGAAGCATTTTATTATTGGTTTCTCATTTCACAAATAGAAAAAAATAAAAGCATTATTTAAGGAATTATTATGTTAGGAAGAACTAAAAAAATCCATTTCGTGGGAATCGGTGGAATCGGTATGAGCGGTATTGCAGAACTTCTACTCAACCAAGGTTTTGTTGTAACCGGTTCAGATCTTGTATGCACAGAGATAACCGATCATCTTGTAGCAAAAGGAGCAGAAATTTCAGAAGGACACGATGCTTCCCTGATTAGAGGAGCAGATGTAGTTGTAAAATCTTCCGCAGTTCGTGACGATAACCCGGAAATTGTAGCTACCTTAGCTCAAAAAATTCCTGTTATAAGAAGAGCAGAGATGCTCTCGGAAATCATGAGAATGAGTTATGGCATAGGGATAGCTGGAACTCATGGAAAAACCACAACAACCTCAATGGTTGGTAGTGTTCTTTCAGCAGCAGAATTAGATCCAACTGTCATCGTTGGAGGAATTGTAAAAAATTACGGTTCGAATAATCTTCTTGGTTCAGGGAAATACATTGTTGTGGAAGCTGATGAATTTGATCGTTCATTTCTTACACTCAGTCCTATCATTGCCGGGATTACCAATATCGAAGCAGACCATCTCGATTGTTACACTGACCTTGAAGGAGTGAAAAAAGCATTTATTGAATATGCTAACAAAGTCCCATTTTTTGGCTGTGTTATTGCTTGTTTAGACGATTCAGGAGTTCAATCAATTCTACCAGAAATAAACATGGAGATATTAACTTATGGTCTTTCAGAACAGGCAAACATCAGAGCAGTCGATATCAAATTACAAGACTTCAAATCAAGTTATAACACGCTTTTCAATGGAAAAGAACTTGGTAGAATTAACCTCAATGTGATGGGTACTCATAATATTTTAAATT
>JAGLWO010000433.1 GCA_023133395.1 Candidatus Cloacimonadota bacterium
GGATCATAATGGATAAACTACAAACAAAAAAGCCCTTAAATGGTAAACTAGCTCTTAAATATTATTGCTTTATTCCTTTTACTATATTTTACAACATAAGCTGGAATCAGAATTATAAAATATATTATAGCACAGATAGTTTTTATAAGCAAACAAATGTAGATGTAATCAGTCAGAAATTTGGTTTGAGAGGATGTTACAAATTCAAATCTTTCGAAATTAGTCAGGATGTGTTTTATAATCAAAGAAGCGAAGAAATCGCATTTTCACCTATATGGGAAGGGGTGACTTGTTTATGCTTTGAGCGTGATAGCTGGAAAGCAGAAGGTCAGTTAGAATTTATTAATGGAAGAAAAGATGAGAATAACAGAGATATGAAAGACATTCTATTGATTAACCTGATGATGAATTACGCATTCAGGAAAAATCTGACCTTGATAGCTGAAGTGGAAAATCTACTAAATCAAAAGCACAGTAAATATCCCGAAATACCTGTAGAAGTATTGCAGGTTAAGCTGGGTGTAAAAGTAGTTTTTTAAGGAAATCCAAGTTCAACCTTGACAGTAAAATAATAATATTAAATTTAAGTTTGTATATTGAGTGTAGCTTTATGGTGTAAGAGTAAAAGGGAATCCCGTTAAAAGCGGGAGCGGTCTTCGCCACTGTAAGCAGAATTAGTAGCCACTAAGGACACGAAGAAACACGAAATTTAATTTCTATGTTTATATCCGTGTAAATGGGTGTGCTAATTTGTTAATTCGGGTCACTGTCTAGCACCTATTTTTCGAAATAGGTACTGGGTGGGAAGGCTCGGATAAAAAATAGTCTGCAAGCCAGGAAACCTGCCATTTAAGCTTTCTTACGAAACTTCGAAGCAAGGGATTTCGTAAGTTGGTTTATATCCTTTTATTTTTGGAGCATTAAGCTGCTTGAAAGATAAAAGGATTTTTTTTATGCACAAAAGAAAGTTTTTTTGGTTGTTACTTTTAGTAACAGGTTTGATTTTTTCCTGCCAAGTGCAGATTGATAAACCTGAAAAACCTAGATATATTATAACCTCTCCGGAAGTTGCTGAAATCATAGTTTTAATACAAGGTACCGATAACATTGTTGGTATAACAATTGAATGTGATTATCCTCCAGAGTTAGGCAGAATCACGAAAGTTGGTAACTTTGGGAAGGTCGATTTTGAAAAGGTTATAGAGCTTAAGCCAACAATTGTTTTTA
>JAGLWO010000434.1 GCA_023133395.1 Candidatus Cloacimonadota bacterium
TGTACTCAATACAGAATAGGAAAAAAATTAACCAGTGAGTTTCCTTACAGCCTAAAAATGCTCAACAAAGCTAAACCAGAGTACCTTGAGCTTCCCGGCTGGGAAGAAGATATTTCAAATATAAAAGAATACAACAAATTACCTGAAAATGCTAAAAAATATATCTCTAAAATTGAAGAGCTTCTCGGAGTAAAAGTTTCAATAGTGTCAGTAGGACCGAACCGCAGTCAGACAATATTCAGAGAACAAAGATGAGCATTGTAATAAAAGAAGTTGTAAGCAAGCGAGACCTGAAGAAATTCATAACCTTTCCAGATAAACTTTATGCAGGAAATAAATACTGGATACCTCCATTACATTCAGAGGAAATGAACACTCTTCATAAAGATAAAAATCCAGCTTTTGATTTTTGTGATGTAAAATATTGGCTTGCTTACAAAGATGGAAAAATTGCGGGAAGGATTGCAGGAATAATTATTACGCGATACATTGAAAAATGGAAAAATAAATATACTCGTTTCGGTTGGGTAGATTTTATAGACGACGACAATGTATCCAAATCTCTTTTTAATACCCTAGAAACCTGGGCAAAAGAAAAAGGGATGGATGCTGTCCATGGACCTCTCGGTTTTACCGATCTCGACCCTGAAGGAATGCTCATAGAAGGATTTGATGAACTTGGAACAATAGTAACTATTTACAACTATCCATATTATTCAGAACATCTTGAGAGACTTGGATATAAAAAGGATGTTGACTGGATCGAATTTGAAGTAAAAGTACCTGATAAACTACCAGAAAAAATTGAAAGGATCGCTGCAGTAGTTAAAAAGAAAAATAAACTACATATCTTAAAAGCAAATAAATCAAAGGATATCCTTCCCTATACAAAAGAGATATTCTATGTTATAAATGAAGCATTCGAACCCCTTTATGGAGTAGTCCCGTTAACAGAAAAGCAAATCGATAAATATATTAAACAGTATTTTGGAATGATTCGTCCGGATTTTGTCTCAATCATTCTTGATGAGCAAAACAAAATTGCAGCTTTTGGAATTACTATGCCATCTATGTCTAAAGCTTTCCAAAAAGCAAAGGGACAGCTCTTTCCATTCGGATTTTTCTATATTATGAAAGCTTTGAAAAAAAACGATCGGGTAGATCTGTTTCTTGTGGCAGTCAGACCTGATTTGCAGGGAAGAGGAGTAAACTCCCTTTTGTTCAATGAGTTTTTTAAAGTTTTTGTTAATAATAAAATAACTAAAGCTGAAACAAACCCGGAATTAGAAAGCAACACCAAGGTCCAGGCACAATGGAAATTTTTTGAACGAAGACAACATAAAAGAAGACGATGTTATATAAAGCAACTGAAATAATCAGGAGTATAGAGAATAGACTTAATAAATAAGGAAGGATCGTATGGAAATTGTTAAAACTGTTATTCTGTGTATCATCGCTTATTTCATTGGCTCGATTTCATTCAGTTATATTATTACAAAAAAAATTAAAGGTAAAGATATCCGGAATATCGATGTGAAGAATGCAGGAGCTCTTAATGTATTTGTGAGTGTCGGTTCTTTATTGGGGATAATGGTAGCTGTGTTGGATGGTCTTAAAACATTAGTCATTGTTCTCGCAGCCCGTGCATGGGGATTGGATATTACACACACAATAGTCGCTGCTTCATTTGGAATTGTGGGTCATTGCTTTCCTATTTACTATAATTTTTATGGTGGAAAAGGTGCAAGCTCTGTGACTGGAATATTAATCTACTTCATACCTCTTGA
>JAGLWO010000435.1 GCA_023133395.1 Candidatus Cloacimonadota bacterium
CACGGAGATTATGAAGTTATTGCTATCGCACCTGACTCCCCACAAGAATTATTTGATTACACAATTAAAGCATTCAACCTTTCAGAAAAGTATCGTTGTCCTGTTATGATAATGTCTGATGAATGTGTTGGTCATATGTCTGAAAAGGTAGTGATTCCCCCGGCTGAAGAAATTGAAATCGAGCCACGAAGATTTTATGATGGTCCCAAAGAAAAATATCTGCCATTCAAACCTGATAAAGATCTTGTTCCTAAAATGGTAAAAGCAGGTGATGGCTACAACTTGTATATCACAGGGCTTATCCACGATGAAAAAGGATATCCGGTAAAAAATCAAATTGAAAAAGGCAAAAGACATAAGTTACCTACAAGAAGATTGGTGGATAAAATACGGCTCAATGCAGATAAAATTATTGAATTGAATGAAGAAGGTATGGAAGATGCTGAAGTTGTTGTAGTTTCTTATGGAATTTCATATCGAGTTGCTATAAGAGGTATTGAAAAAGCAAGGGAAAAGGGTATAAAGGTAGGTAACCTTCGGCTTATAACTGTTTGGCCTTTTCCAGATAAAAAAATATCTGAACTTGCTTCAAAAGTAAAAGCATTTGTGGTTCCTGAAATAAATTATGGTCAAATTGTTTTTGAAGTAGAAAGATGTAGTCATGGACAGGCAAATGTTGTGCTCGTACCTCACGGCGGAGCAGGAGTCCATAACCCTGAGGATATATTAGAAGCTATCGAATATGCAGTTAAGGAAAAGAAGAAGATCAGAAAGGTTGTCGAATGGAAAACACGACTTGAAAAATTCGTTTTTGAAGGAGGTTATAAATTAAACAAATGAACCCAATTATAACTGCTTTTGTAAACGGAATTAAAAGGTCGGGACTTGAACTATCTAACATAGTTGTTGTTTCCGATATCCCATTTGAACCTGAAGTAATAAAAGAAGCTGGAATTGACTTTTTCCATGTAACTCGCGGTAGGGCAATTGCTTTTGGAACCGGACTAAAACTGGGAAATCCTGATCTGAAAATAGTTGCTTTTATCGGTGACTTGATGACTCTGGGTGGAAATCATCTTGTTCATTCAGGAAGAAGAAATATGGAAATGCTCGTTATTTGCGTGAATAACTTTGTTTATAAAGAAATAGCCGGAACACTCGCTCCCTCTGTTTCTACCGGATTTTCTGCTTTTTCAACCTTTGAAAAACCGTTTAATGCTCCGCATCTTGCTAATTCCTGTGGTGCAGTATATACAGCAAGATGGACAGCTTTGCATACAAATGAACTTACAAATTCAATAGCTAATGCTTTAGATAAACGAGGGTTTTCTGTGATCGAAGTTCTGTCACCCGGTCCGAATTTTTATAAAGATATTAATCAAATTGATTCTGAATTATTGGATTTTTATTATAAAAATTCCGTAACACAAAATAATGAAGACACTCGTAATGTGGAAATAACTCCTGAAGAAAAAATTATAACAGGAGATTTTACAGATAAAGAAAAACCACCATTTATTGACACCTATAACGCTCAACTTGGTAAAATATTAGGCGATAAATTTATCCCGCTTGGAGGACAAAGTGGCAGAGATTAGATTTGCCGGTTATGGAGGGCAAGGTATTATCAGGTCTGGAATTATTGTGGGAAAAGGTGCTTCAATTTACGACAAAAAGTTTTCTACTATGAATCAGGCATTTGGACCTGAAGCAAGGGGTGGAGCCTGCAGCTCGCAGGTATTATTGTCAGAAACCAAAGTGCTGTACCCGTATGTTACTGTTTCAGATGTCCTTGTTGCAATGTCCCAGGAAGGTTATGATATGTTTGAGCCGGAATTAAGTGATAAAGGGATACTTTTAATAGATGAAGATCTGGTAAAGACTAAACCTACTCGTGGAAAAATAAAAAGTTACTCAATTCCTTCTACCAGACTCGCTGAAGAATTAGGGAATAGAATATTTGCGAATGTTGTAATGCTTGGATTTTTCACTGCTGTAAGCAAGCTGGTTTCAAAAGAAGGAATGGAAAAAGCGGTTGCAGATTCTGTACCGGAAAGATTTATTGAAAAGAATCTTAAAGCATTTCAAAAAGGATATGATTATTACAAGGATAAATTATGAGTTACGAAATTTCACGGAACATTATAAAAAATGAATTAGTAGAGAAGATAGAAGAGCTTTCAGGACAAAATGTTTTTGATTGCTATCAATGCGGAACTTGTTCAGCTGGATGTCCTGTTGTTGAGTATATGGATATTATGCCAAATCAAGTTATGCGTCTTGCCCAATTTGGAGCAACAGAAGATCTTATAAATTCCGAGACAATATGGATCTGTTCTGCTTGCCTGCAATGTTCCACCAGATGTCCCAAAGGCATAGAAGTTGCCAAAGTTATGGAAGCGCTCCGATCCATTAATTTACGAAAAAGAATCGGAACTCTTGATCCAAACAAGATAGAGGCAGAGGAATTGCAAGATTTACCTCCTATTGCCTTGGTGGGTGCATTCAGAAAACTTACGGGTTAAAAAATAATATTTAAGGAAAATTAATGAACTTACCATATTATCCCGGTTGTACTTTAAAAGCAAATGCAGAGAACTTTGAGGATTCTGCCATAAAAGTCATGGAAATCCTGGACTACCAACTCATTGAGATGAAAGATTGGGTCTGTTGTGGCACTGTATTTTCTATGACAACAGATGATCTAATGCTCCAATTGGCTTCAATTCGAAATCTGTTAAGAGCAGAAGAACAAAACCTGAATGAGCTGGTTGTTCTTTGTAGTATGTGTTATAATACTTTGCAAAGAGCAAAACAATTCATTACCGAAGATGAAGAAAATCTGAATAAAGTTAATGACCTTATGTATAAAGAAAACATTCGCTATCAAGGTACTGTTGATATTATCCATCTATTAACTGTTCTCAAAGACAGAATCACTTTTGATAAGATCAAAGAAAAAGTGAAAAAACCTTTATCCTCATTAAAGATCGGTGGATATTACGGATGTCTTTTAGTAAGACCCCAAGAGTTTGCGATCGATGATTTTGAAGATCCCAGCATTATTGAAGACCTTTTCTCATCACTTGGAGCTGAAAGCATTGCCTTCCCATATCGTCTGGAATGCTGCGGTGCATATCAAACCATAACAAAAAAAGATGTTACTATTAAAAGAACTTATGAGATAATAAATTCTGCCAGAAGAGCAGGATGTGAAGCGATTGTAACAAGTTGTCCCTTGTGTGCTTTCAACCTGGACCAAAGACAAAAGGAAACAGCAGAAGAATTCATAGAATTTGAGAAGATGCCGGTTTTTTATTTCACAGAACTTATGTCTGTTGCTCTGGGAGGAGGATGGGATAAGAAATGGAGCAAATTGCACTATGTAGATCCCCAGCCAATATTGAAAGAAAAGGGTTTATTATAAATTCGTATGAATCTACTATAATATAGAGGATTGTAATGAAAAGAATCGGGGTTTTTATCTGCCATTGTGGTATAAATATTAAAGGCACTGTTGATGTTGAAAGATTAACTGAGGAACTTGCTCAATATCCGGGTGTTACCTATATTGAAAATTATATTTTTATGTGCTCTGAACCGGGACAAAAGCTTATAAGAGATATCATTGTTGAACATAAACTTGACGGTGTAGTAGTGGCAGCTTGTTCTCCCACGCTTCACGAAACTACTTTCCAGGATGCCCTGGAAGAAATGAATATTAACAGGCATCAACTTGAAGTAGCAAATATTCG
>JAGLWO010000436.1 GCA_023133395.1 Candidatus Cloacimonadota bacterium
TCATCAATATCAAAGTAACCGATCCCACCATCGTACGGAGAGATGAAAATACCATCTTCGTACAACTCAAAATCGTGTATCCATCCCCAGGGAATGTGCTCTTTTATTGTTAAATCCTGTGCAAATGCTTTCCCAGCAGTGAACAGTGATGACACAATTATAAAAATAAATATGATCACTTTGTATTTATAAAACTGCTTAAAATCAATAGTCTCGATAAATCTTCTTTTTTTCATTTTTCCTCCATTTTATCTGTTTTTCAACAAGTTGCTGCTAACTACTGTATTCCCGAATCTGGTATGATATACTACATATGTCTCGTATTTCTCTTATAAATCCATTCATCATTTCTGGTTTGATGAGCATTTTTCTTTCCTAGTAAAATTCAAAAACTAACTTACATTCTCGAATTATTTATGTCAATTAAAAAGACTTTCAGTACATTTTCCTTAATAAGAAATAGAATCCACACTGAATCTAAAAGAACTAAAATGGAAGATAATTTGGTAGATGTAGTTTTATACTCTTTCGATAAGTTCATGCAAAATGGATACGTTTATTATCAACAGAACGGGGTTTTTGAAGTAAAAAGTAAGCCAGACAGCTTCCCTTTATTTCAGCAATACCATCTTCCTAACTTCCCGATAATCACCTGCTTTCCCCGATGACTCGGGATGCAAGCACATTTTATAGAAATAGATGCCTGATGAGACTCGGTTACCATTGGAGTCTTTGCCATCCCAGATGATAGAATGTTCTCCAGCTGGGAGTATTTTATTAACCAAGATTTTTACTTTCTGACCTTTGATGTTATAAATAGAAAGTTTAACTTTGCTGTCTTCTGGAAGCTGATAGTTTATTGTTGTGGTTGGGTTGAAGGGGTTTGGGTAATTAGATAAACTATTAACAGTAGGACTTATTTCATTTTCTGCAAAAACAGAACTGTTTAACTTTGCCACAAAAATATCACCAGATCCTTCACTTGTTAACATTGTAGAACCGAAACTGGCTGTTCCTGCGAAATATCCTGTAACATACAAGTTCTCAAAAGTATCCACTGTAATACCGTAGCTTTGATCACTACTAATACCACCCGCATTTAATGCCCAGGCCCAGTTGCCATCTGAATTAATTTTCGCTACAAAAATATCACCATTACCGAAGCTTGTTAGAGTTGTTTCACCAAAACTTGCTGTTCCTTCAAAATCTCCTGTAATATATAAGTTTTCTGAACTATCAACAGTAATACAACGGCTCCAATCCCAAACACTACTTCCCCCGGCACTTCTAGCCCAAAGCCAGTTACCACCTAAATCCATCTTAGCTACAAAAATATCATCTCCTCCACTACTTGTCAGAGTTGTTGGACCAAAACTAGCGGTAGATGCAAAAAATCCTGTAACATACAAATTTCCAGAATTATCAATTGCAATGCTGAAACCACTATCCCAATCATTTCCACCAGCATTATCAGCCCACACCCAATTGCCATCTGAACTCATCATCGCTATGAAGATATCACGATCTCCATTACTTGTCAGTGTTATATCATCAAAATTTGCTGTTACATAGAAATATCCTATAATATACGAGTTACCAGATGGATCAATTGTTATACTTTTACTCAAGTCCCAATCATTTCCACCAGCATTATTAGCCCAGAGCCAATTACCGTCTGAGCTCATTTTCGCTGTAAAAATATCATTGTACCCCCCGTTGCTTGTCAGTACTATATCATCGAAACTCGCTGTACCCGAGAACCCACCGGTAATATATAAATCCCCAAAGTTATCAACTGATATTCCACGACCACGATCCCAACCATTTCCACCAGCATTATTAGCCCATAACCAACTGCCATCTGAACTTACCTTTGCTACAAAAATATCTCCAGACCCATTACTTGTCAGCGTTGTAGAACCGAAATTTGCTGTTCCTTCGAACCCGCCGGTAAAATACAAGCTCCCAGATGTATCAACTGTTATGCTGCAGCTCCAGCCATCATCACTCCCACTAACACTATTAGCCCACAACCAGTTGCCATCTGAACTTATCTTTGCTACAAAAATATTATCTCCTCCACTACTTGTAAGTATGTTGGAACCGAAACTAGCTGAATCCCGAAACCATCCAGTAACATACAAGTTCCCGGAGGTATCAATTGTAATACTCCACCCATTATCCCATTCAATTCCACCGGCTTTGGCTGCCCATTGCCATTCAGGTGCTTGAGCAAAAGCACATACTGCAATAAGTAGTAATCCTAATAAAATAAATGTTCTTTTTTTCATCTTCCACCTCCTTGATGGAGTGTCCCAAAAGCATTCGGGAAGAAGCCCGACTATTTAATTAAAATCATTTTCCTCGTCTTTTCGAAATTATCGGTCTTCATTTTGTAGAAATATATTCCTGAGCTGACTTGGTTTCCATTGGAACCTCTGCCATTCCAGATAGCAGAATGTTCTCCTTGCTGAAGTTGTTCATCCACTAATGTCTTCACCTTTTGTCCCTTGATGTTATAAATGTTGAGCGAGACCTTTGCATTCTCTTTAAGAGAATAATTTATCGTTGTCTCAGGGTTGAACGGGTTGG
>JAGLWO010000437.1 GCA_023133395.1 Candidatus Cloacimonadota bacterium
TCATTCAAGCAGGAGTTCTATGACAGGTAAGCTGCATAGGAACTGCTTGTTATGTTAGGAGATGAACTCCATGCCATTAATCTTAAATTCTTTTTTTATCCATTCTATTATAGAATTGAATCTCTTTAATAGATTACTTAAAGGGTTTGCACTACTTGGATGAGGTAATGCAAGAAAATTATAATTCTTACCATCAATAATTATATTTAATTTATCTTTTGAAAAATTGTTAGTAATAATCATTTCGATTTCATCCCAGAAGTAATCATAAAAATTAACATTCTTAAGATTATCAGAAGTTGAAACTATTCCTCTATAAGGCTCCGTACCAAGGCTGATAATTGAAGATAAATTGGAGAATAATTTTAATTCTTTTTTGAACCATTCATTAATACATTTTTTACGGTATCCTCTTTCTCTACTTGGGCATTTTGTGTGATGTGTCCAATAATACACTCCTGATTCATCTATTATGCTTTTAGCAAATGTTTTACCAAAAATATTAATTAACCTTCCACTTGTACTACCTTTATTATTGTTGAGTAGTAAGTCATTTTTTACTGATTCCTCATTAATAAAATTATATTTATCTTCTTTTGGCTGTTCTGTTATTATTAAACATTTAACATTTTCAGGAGATTTGCAGTTAAAATATAATGGATCAGTATGTTTATTTTTAAAATTATTGCAAATATTGCAAGATTTAATCTTATCTCTGAATTCTTCAAAATTCATTTTTTCTCCTTTAATACAATAAACAAAAAAGTTGGCATGGGGTTTTTCGCCTAATGCCAACGCGACACATTGTTAACAGCATCTTTTTTATTTCAAAAGCAAGCATTTTTTCACTGCTTCAGTTTTGCCATTTACATTTAATGTATAAAAATAAACACCCGAGCAAGCTGTTTTGCCCGACTCATCATCACCATGCCAAACTACAGTATGATACCCTTTCTCAAATACATTTTTTGCTATTTCCTTAACTTGTTGACCCTTGATGTTATAAACTATGATTTCAACTTTGCTTTCTTCGGGGATAGAGAAAGAAATTGTTGTTGTTGGACAGCGTTCAGCACCTGACGGATTAAATGGATTTGGATAATTATTTAAACTAAAACTTATAATTTCCATTTCTCCGTTAGATACTCCTACTCCCAGCCATTCATAGCATCCAATATCATAATTAGAACCAAAATAATTATAACCTAACAAATCATCAATTGTTATTTCAAAATTTGGAGGGACTAACCAGCAAGATGGAGTACCGCTGTCAATGCAGGGAGAACTTGCAGCAAGATGATAATCACAAAGATTAATATCAATAAATTGAGGGTATGCATTAATACAATTTTCATAAATTCCCTCAAAAACAACGTTGTTACCTAAACCAAATTCTTCTGTTCCACCCTGTATATTACAATAGTAAAAATCAGGTTGAGAGTAGTTTGTATAAAGATTAACCTGATCACCACTACCTGCAATATTCCCCCAGAGAATTACATTAATTTGAATGGGATATGAATTATAGCCAACACTTAATCCACCTCCATATTCTTCCACCATATTATGGCATATTGTATTGTTTATGATCAAAGGACTGGATTGGAAGCAGTAGATCCCGCCACCATATACAGCTTCGTTATCGTAAATTAGATTCCCTATAAGTTTTGCATATGACACATTCAAGTAGATTGCTCCACCTTTTAAGGAAGCTGAATTACTGTAAATAATACAATTAGAAATTGTGGGTGAACTGTTGCTAATGCAAATAGCACCTCCTGTCACTCCAAGATATTCATTGATATAAGCTTTTCCCGAAGTAAAGACACAATAGTTCACAATATCATCATCTTCGCTATCGTTGATTACAAGATGATGCCATTTATAATTGCCAGCTCCTTTAAAGGTGATATATTCTGATTCTGTTCCCAAAGCCAGAAGTGTAGCGTTTTCACCAACAGTGAACTTGTAATGACCATGAAAAAGCAATTCAACACCGGGATCAATACACAAGGTGTCACCTGCCTGTATTTGAATATCGGTAGTAATATTATAAGGCGAATTTGCTAATACCAGAGTCCCACCTACATTGCCAGAAAGGATCCCGATGAAAAAACTACCTGTCAAGATCATACTCGGTTGCAGTCCGGTCTGATAAGCTTTACTTCTAATCATGGTGTTTGTGGTAATATTCAAATGGGTGTTATAAAATAACGAATTCTGGTCCGGTTCACTGCCATCCAGTGTATAATAGATATCTGCTTCAGGATTCAGGCAGGAAAGCTCAACTCTCTGAGAGCATTCATATATTCCCGGTTCTATGGAAAATTCGGGCATGGCGGTATAAACCGATTCACCCTGATATTCGTAAGCTCCCATATCGAGCCTGGTGACTTCGCCTGCATAGATGCGGGGAAGTGCTGCCATATCGATTTCGGGTAGATGTAATCCGCTGGTATCTGGTTGCGCTGCATTTATACAGGGAGAATTGAAATCTAGGCTGAAAGGGAATAAACCGGAAACCATAAAACAGGGATCAGCATCGATATTACTTTGATAATTTCCCACATAAACTGTAACTTCATCTACACCGATATCTTCAATTCCTCCCTGGATATCACAATAATAAAAATCAGGATCAGCTTCACCATCTTCATGGTCTCGCAGATAGATCTGATGTCCTGAATTATCCCAGAGAATTGTGTTGATAATGGTGGGAGAACAATTTGAGGTCATGTAAAGACCACCACCATAAGTTGCAGTGTTACCGGTAATCGTATTGTTAATTATTAATGGATCAGCATCCCAGTAAATGCCTATTCCACCACCATAGTAGGAATGATTGTTAGAGATTTCGTTATTTACAAGTACCATTCCGGATTCTGTGCAGTATAATCCTCCGGCATAACTGCCATAGTTATTTCTAATCATGTTGTTAGTTATGATGGGTTGACCGGAAGTGCTGTTATTACCGGAAACATCGAGAGCTCCACCAAAGCCCCCGTAATTGTATTCCAATATATTATCGATAATTTGACAGTAGGAACTGCCATAGCAGGTTATACCTCCTGCTCCTCCAGCATAAATACCTCCACCGGAAGTAGTATTATGAGTTATAGTATTTTTGGTGATAATGGCATTACCACTACCAACACAAATACCTGCTCCAGAACCGATGCATCTGGTTGTATTATATGTGATATCATTTTCATAAATCAGTGGAGAGGAATTTATACATGTAAAAATTCCACTACCGCTGATAGATTCGTTTTCCCGGATAGTATTATAGCAAATTAACGGACTGGAGTTGTAACAAAATATTCCTGCTCCATTCCAAAAAGCTTTATTGGAATCGATAAGGCAGTGAGATATGAGAACTTTGGAATAATCTTTCAAATATAATCCTCCACCCTTGCCATCTTCGTTTTCTTCGCCTACTCCTTTTCCGTATTTGATATTACAGTAAACGATCCGGGAAGAATCATTGGATGTTGGTGTATTATCAAAGCGGATCCCATTCCAGCCACCATCGCAAATATCAATATTGTTAAAACCAGTGTTATCATTTATGGTAAAAGTTATCATATTATTTTCAAAACCTTCAGCAAGCAGTTTTCCCTGGACATTGAACCGGTAATGACCCATAAAAATGACATCTACTCCGGGTTCTATTGTTAAAGTCTCACCATTGGGAATTGTAACATCTCCAATAATGTAATAGGGGGAATATTCACTACTCCAGATACCGCTGATCTCACCATGAAAGTAATTATAACCAATGTAGTAAGTTCCGCCTTCAGTAAAACTGGGAGTAAGACCATTTTTATAAGCTTTAGCGAGAACTGTTGTAACTTCTGAAATTTGAATGGGAGCTGTGTAAAGGAGTGAATTCTGATCTGGTTCGGAGCCATCTAAAGTGTAATAAATCGTAACATCGGGTGTTTCACAGGTTATTTCAACATCTTGGGGTAGAAGAAAATATCCGGGTCCAGGATAAAAGTATAAAAAAGAGACAAAAGAAGGTTCGCCCTGAAATTCATAAGCTCCGATATCTATGCGTTGAATATCACCCTCATATATCC
>JAGLWO010000438.1 GCA_023133395.1 Candidatus Cloacimonadota bacterium
AGAATTTCAGAAAGTTTCTCTCCGCTTGTTCCCTCTGCATCATTAAAAACACCACCCTGAAAATTACGGGTTGGATATAAACCATGAGCATTCATTACATTCACCAGAACTGATGTTCCCAACAGTTGAAGTGATTTACCGGTTATCGGATTTTTATCTATCAATCTATCTAATTTGGGAAGAAATGCTTTTAACGCATCCGGATCGTAAACAGATATTTTCCCTGTCCCTTTTACAACTACAGCTTTCAGATTCTTGGAACCCATCACAGCGCCCATCCCACCACGACCAGCTGCTCTGTCTTTATCATTCATAATTGCTGCAAAGAGAACCTGATTTTCCCCTGCAGGACCGATACTGGCAACAGAAGAACCTGCTTTGGTTTCCTTGATAATTGCTTCTTTAGTTTGTTGGGTATTCAAACCCCAGAGATGTGCAGCATTTCTAATCTTGATACCATCGTCGGTTATATTCAGATAAACAGGTTTTGCTGCTTTTCCTGTGACTATAAATCCATCGAGACCGGTCTTTTTGAGTTCTGCTCCGAATATCCCACCTGAACTTGAATCGCAGATCGTGTTCGTGAGAGGAGAGCGTGATATTACTTGGAATCTACCGGAAGTAGGCATTATACTGGTTAACGGACCTGTCAGGAAGATCAGCGCATTTTGCGGGGAAAGAGGTTCGGTTTGTGGAGAGCATATTTCAGTATAGAGTTTGACACCGAGTCCCCTGCCACCAAGATATTTCCTTCTTATGTTATCATCAATCTCAACCGTTTCCTGTTTTCCAGTTGAAAGGTCTATTTTTATAATTTTTCCCATCCAACCATTCATTACACACTCCTTTATTACTTATAAGAACGAGATTGCTTCGTTCGACGCCAACAAAAGAAACCTCGCAAAGACAAAACAGTTCATTTTATAATCATTACTCATAGAACCTGTTGTATTTATCACGATGTTCACAGGTTAAACATTTTTTCTTATAGTAAGTATAAACAGCCTTGGGAAGCTTTGCCATAGTTGCATGACGTGAAGGGCAAATATGACAGGGAATTTCCGGTTCGAGCCATGCTTCAGGTGCAAACTTAAATAATTTTGCTCCCTCCAGAATCATTACTCCGGCACTTGTTCCAAGTCTATTTGCTCCGGCATTTATCAATCTTATAGCATCTTTAAAATTGGAAATTCCACCTGCTGCTTTTACTCCGATATCAGGTCCAACGGTTTTTTTCATCAAACGAATATGCTCGGGAAAAGCACCAAACGCTCCAAATCCTGTAGATGTTTTAACGAAATGAGCACCAGCTTCTACAGCGAGCTGGCAGGCTTTCACAATTTCATCATCAGTCAGGTAACAGGTTTCCAGTATTACTTTAACGTGGGAAGGGCTACTTGCTTCTACAACCTGTTTTATATCATCTTTCACAAAGTCGTATTTTTTATCTCGCATTGCTCCCACATTGATTACCATATCTATCTCTTTTGCACCATCTGTTACAGCTTGTTCGGCTTCCAATGCTTTGAGCCTGCTTGTATTCATTCCCAGCGGGAAACCAATCACCGAACAAACCAGCACATCGCTATCTTTAAGCTGTTCATAAGCAAATTTTACGTAATGGGGATTGATACAAACCGAAACGAATCCAAACATCTTTGCTTCATTGCATAGATTCAGAATCTTTTTTTGTCCGGAATTGGATTTCAACTCAGTGTGATCTATCATTTTTGCTATTTTATTAATATCAAGATCTTCCATAATAACTCCTAACTTTCTGTAATGTAACTCAAAGCTCCTGCTTTGAGACTTACACAAACCAGCCCAGTTAAACAGCTTCTCGTTTCACAAGCTAAAGAGGTTTGTGTTACACTTTTGCAGCTAATTGACCACAGGCTGCATTGATGTCTTCTCCTCTACTTTTCCGGAAAGTTACAGCAAAACTCAATTTTTTCATAGAATTTATAAAATTTTCTATTTCGTTTTCAGTTGGAGCTTTGTATGGTAATGACTCCACTTCATTCCAGACGATTACATTCAGTTTGCAAGAAATATCACCTAGAAATTTTAATAGAGTTTTTACATCTTCTTTTCCCATATTGAAATCTTTTATCAGAACATATTCAAAAGTAATTCTATATGGAGTTCCTTTCCTGAAATTTAATAATGCTTTCTTTAATTCAGGTAAAGGATATTTCTTACAGCTTGGCATTATTTTTTCTCTTTTTTCCTGGATGGCAGAATTCAAAGAAACCGCCAGTTTTATTTTTAATCCGCTATCGGTCAGTTCTTTCAGTTTAGGAATTATCCCGCAGGTGGAAATTGTGATACGTCTAGGACTGAATTTAAAACACTGTTCATGCTGCAATATTTTGACTGATTTTATCACATTCTCCAAATTATCAAGAGGTTCACCCATACCCATGAAAACGATATTTGTGAGTTTCTTCTGTTTCAATTCCATCATTGCCAGAAAGACCTGGGAAAGAATTTCATAAACTTTCAAGTTTCTAATTAATCCCAAACTTGCTGTAGCGCAGAAATTGCAACCATGTGCACAACCAACCTGGGATGAAATACAAAGAGTATTTTTTTCTTCCCTTGGGATCAATACCATTTCAATTCTTTTATCATCAGCAAGAGATAATAGATATTTTTTAGTACCATCACTGGAAATATCCACCTTTAATATCTGTGGGAGATAATTATCCAAATCCCTGGTAAGTATTTCTCTCAGTGATTCAGGAAGAGTAGACATATTATGAAAATTCAATGTCTTGTTAGCATAAATCCAGTTTAATACCTGCTTTGTTCTATATTTTTTTTCGTTTATTTGAATCAGATATTTATTCAATTCATTCGGAAGAAACTCAAGAATGTGTCTTTTCATCTTTTGTCTTATCTTTTATCTTGTTGAATTCATCCAGGGTTAATATTATTCGCTCGTTATCCTCGGAAATCAGGTTTATTCTATTGTTGTAATAATCATTTTTCCCCACGAACATTTTCTTGTTTTTATAGATAATCACATCATCGATGGCAGGAAAATCTTCCAATTTCTCCAGGTAGAAATCTTCCTCATAATGCAGGCAGCATAATAATCTACCACAAGGACCGGATATTTTGGAAAGATTACTCAAAAGGTTCTGATCTTTTGCCATCTGAATTGTAACCTGATTAAATTTCCTCAGAAATGATACACAACAATATGTTTTGCCACAAATACCCAGTCCACCCAATCGCCTGGCATCTTCCCTACCGGATGATTGATGTAGTTCTATCCTGGTTTTAAATTCAGTAGCTAGCTCGCGTACAAAATCCCTGAAATCGATGCGACCATCAGCTGAGAAAAAGAAGGTTAATTTATTCCCATCTAATTGGTAAATAGTATCGAGAAGTTTCATTTCAAATGGTTGTTTTTTTAACATCTCAATAAATTTCTCCTCAGCTTCTTTTTCTTTTCTTTCAACGTTTTCAAGTTGTTTAAGATCTTCTTCTGTAGCAATTCTCAGTATCTTATTTATTTCGTTTTGTTGAAATTTTTCTTCAAGTTCTTCATCTATGACAGAGCAATTTAGCACCCTGCCGATATCTTCACCACGTTCAACTTTAACAATTACACTTGTATCTGGGGCAATTTCTAAATTCTTGGAATTTATAAAGAATCCATTCCTCTCAGAACGAAATATTACTTCCACAAACTCTTTCATTAATACTCCATATATTCATTAGATAAAGAGTCCAATTCAACTTCAAATTTTATTTAAAAAACCATCTTACGGATATTCGTATAAAGTTCTTTCTCGTTTTTTGTCAGTTTCAAATTTCTTCTCTGTTTTACGATTTTTACAGTTTCAAGAAATTTATCTTCCTGGTACTCTGTTAGTTCTGAACCTTCTCCCCATCTGAATGAAGGGATAAAGTCTTTTATCAGTTCCCTGCCAAAAAGATTACATCCAACACCAACAACAGTTCCTGTATTTATTGTAGAATTGATTCCAGTCTTTGTATGATCACCGATAAAAGTTCCAACGAATTTACTTTCGGAATCTACCTTCTTCCCGGATGGATAGAAATAAACTTCCACATTTTTATAATTATTTTTCAAATCACTGTTAGTAGTACCAGCACCGATATTGACCCATTCACCAATATAGCTATGACCTATAAATCCATCATGCTGTTTGTTCGAATATGCCTGAAAAATGGTTTCTTCTACTTCACCACCCACTTTACATACAGGGCCTATGGAAGTTCCCTTGTAAATTTTTGCTCCCACTTTAATCATTGAATTTTTTCCGAGATATACAGGACCAACAAGCACAGCATTAGGCATTATCAATGCATTTT
>JAGLWO010000439.1 GCA_023133395.1 Candidatus Cloacimonadota bacterium
TCAATAAAGAGGAATAAATGAAAAACACATATATTCCATTTCAGATGGAAGTAAAAAAGATCTATACTGAAAGTCCTGACAGAACATTAAAGACTTTTGATTTATCATATTTAAATAAAGAAGATAAATTTGATTTTTTGCCGGGTCAATTCTGTGAATTTTCCATTCTGGGAAAAGGTGAATCTCCATTTGGGATCGCTTCTTCTCCTACTGAAGAGGATATTTTAAAATTCACGGTAAACCGCACTGGTTCTGTTACGAACGAAATTCACTATCTTCAGGAAGACGATATTGTTGGAATTCGAGGTCCACTCGGAAACTGGTATCCGGTTGAGAAGTTCAAAGGACAGGATGTAGTGATCATTGGTGGTGGATTTGCCTTCACAACATTGCGTTCACTTCTTATTTATATGCTGGATAATCGTGATGATTACGGAAAGATAACAGTTATTTACGGTGCCAGGAATCCCGATCTGTTCATTTATAAAGATGAAATAAAAGAATGGGAAAAACGCGATGATCTCACTTTGCATCTTACAATTGATAACCCGGTTAAAGGATGGGATAAACTTACAGGATTTGTACCAACTGTAACCAAAGAAGTTTCTCTCGATCCAACTTCCTGGTGTGTTGTATGCGGGCCTCCGATAATGATAAAATACACTCTTCCGGTTCTCACTGAACTTGGTTTTCCCGATGAGAAAATTTATACCTCTTTGGAAAGACGAATGAAATGTGGAATTGGGAAATGCGGCAGATGTAATATTGGATCAAAGTATGTTTGTATTGATGGTCCTGTGTTTTCATATGAAGAAATAAAAAAAATTCCGGAAGCCTTATAGAATTGAATATTGAAAAATGAATATTGAATATTGTTTAAGAGAGATTGAAAGAAAAGTCTCTACACCGTGGAGAGAATTTAATATTGAATATTAGAGAAAGAAATTATGAATAAAGAAGAATTATTAGAAAGAACAAAAAAGTTTGCGCATCGATGTGTTAAATTAGCATTATCGTTGCCAAAAACAACATTAGGAAATCATATCGCAAAGCAGTTAATAAGATGCTCTACATCGGTAGCAGCTAATTATCGAGCAGTCTGTTTAGCTCAATCAAAAGCGAGTTTTACGTCCAAAATGAGTATCGTTTTGGAAGAAGCTGATGAATCTGCATTTTGGTTGGAATTTATCATTGAAGAAAAATTAGTTATAGAAAATTTAATATCATCCTTACTTGAAGAAGCAAAGGAATTAACGGCAATGTTTTTCTCATCAAGAAAAACTGCTATTGCGAAATAATGTTCAATTTTCAATATTAAATATTAAATTTATAGGAGAAATAG
>JAGLWO010000044.1 GCA_023133395.1 Candidatus Cloacimonadota bacterium
TGTATTGGCATCGGGGTTGAAAAGGAACATATCAGAGTTATCGTTCCTCTTAGTAAAAATCATGAAGAAAATGTGAATGTGATAAAAGAAGAGATTGAATACAATGGTGTTTCTGTGATCATTCCTCGCAGACCTTGTATCCATGTTTTTAAAAAGAAGAAAAAGAAGTAACAACGAACAAAACTAACGAAAACGAACTATAGGGTTTTGTTATGGTTGATTTGATATTTAAAGAAGAGTTCTTTAAAATTAAAGAAGCTTGCATTCAGGTTCGGAAGGAACTTGGTAATGGCTTTCTGGAAAAAGTTTATGAAAACTCATTGAAACTTGAATTAGAAGCAAAAGATTTTATCGTTGAATCTCAGAAGAAATTGGTGGTGAAATATAAGAATAAAACCGTAGGAGTATATATTGCTGACTTGGTTTTGGATAGTAAAATCATCATTGAAGTGAAAACTGCTGATTCTATTACTAATATTTACAGAGCACAATTATTGAACTATTTAAAAGCAACCGGTTTCAAATTAGGGATTATTATTAATTTTCCACCGGATAGGACAGGATTCGACATTGAAAGAATACCAAACTACATAGTATGAAAATGTTAATATTTTTGTTAGTAATTGTTAGTTGTTTATAAAAGAAAAGGAGTAAAAAATGAAAAAAGATATAATTCTTGCAGGAGTCGGTGGACAGGGTATCCTTTCCATTGCTACAATTATCGGTTATGCAGCTATCGAATCGGGTTTGAACTTGAAACAGGCAGAAGTTCATGGCATGTCACAGCGGGGTGGAGATGTCCAATCTCACTTGAGAATCTCAGACAAAGAAATTTATTCCGATCTTATTCCCCATGGTGCAGCTGATATGATTATCAGTGTTGAGCCCATGGAAGCACTCAGATATAAACCCTATCTCTCAACTGAAGGATGGTTCATAACAAATACAAATCCTTTTGTTAATATACCGAATTATCCAGAGATGGACAAAATTATAGATGAAATAAAGTCCTTTGAAAAACATGTTGCACTCGATGCCAACCAGATTGCCAAAGAATTGAATGCTCCACGTTCAATGAATATGGTTGTACTTGGAGCTGCTTCAATTTTTCTTGATATTCCTTTTGAAAAACTGGAAGAAGGTATCAAATTTATCTTCGGAAGAAAAGGGGAGAAGGTGGTAGAATCTAACCTGAAAGCAATGAAGGCTGGAAGGGATTTCGCGGAAAAAAATTATAATTAGCACATAATTGTAAAAGTGTTGATAGGTTAATAGTTTTATATGAACAGCCCATCTGAGAAGGTGGGTTTTCTTTTTTTTTAACTTGCATCTGGACTTTGTAGCGAGCAAAATACAACATATATCAGGAATTTATTAATACTGCAAAATAAATCATTTGACATAGATAATCCGTTATTTCAAAAATAGATAAGGAAAAGAAGGTGAATATTTTATAATTAATTTAGAAAATTTTAAAAAAGGAGAAATTATGCAATTACAAGAAAAATTTGTAGTAACTGCCAAGAAGTATTCTTCAAAAATTGCTGTTTATGATCAGGCTACGGGGAAAGATATACCATACGAAAGAATGTTGATAGCTTCCCTTATTTTGAAGAAGAAATTCAGCAAGTACAAAGGTAATTATATCGGGATAATGGTACC
>JAGLWO010000440.1 GCA_023133395.1 Candidatus Cloacimonadota bacterium
TCTGTTACATCCAACCTTCCATATTTAGAATCCTTTGTTGTGATCAGCTCTTGTGGAGCATATTTCTTTCCATAATAACTTTTAAAGAATTCATTGGAAAAGGGAATAAAAATAATAAATAAAATCAGGGGTATGAATAATAATTTATTCTGAGAAAGAACGAAAATCAATAACAGGTTTAAACTACTTAGAACAATCAAAACTGTAAAATTTGGAAAAAGATGAATTAAAACTGCAAATAAAATCCCGCCAATAATTATTCCAATACATTCAAGAATGTATCCTTTATGGATCGGTTGTTTTTCTGTTTCAACCAGTTTACATAAAAGAGGAAATAGAAACCCGATCAATAAACATCCTGGAGCAAGTACAACCAGTGCTAAAAAGAACAAACCAGGGATGACGATTAATTCTCCTGATATTACAAAAAGTTTTTGGATAAGAATTCGGATAGATAAGAATTGAAGCGGAGTGATAATACTCAGCAGGATAAAAGAGAAATTCACTATTGATTTTATATTTTTAAAATGAAAGAAATACCGGGCAAGGAAACTGCCAATGGCTACTAAAAGTAACCAGAAAGAAAGATAAATAGCAAATACGATCTCATTTCCTCTAACTCCTATCAGAAGTTCCCGCAGTAGTACTGTCTGCCCGATGATAGAGAAAATTCCGAGCAGGATAAAAAGGATGTTTATTTTTTTCATAATTTTCTCATAGTCCTATCTGTCTTTGCGAGGATTCTTTCAACGGCGTCAGACGACGTGTCACGCCGAAGCTTTAGCGCAGGAGGAAGCAATCTCAAACTTTAAACGAAACCATTGCGAAGGTTAAGAAAACCCCTCTTAATCTCCCCTTACGAAGGGGAGTAAACCATTCGCAAGGTTGTTCCTCGCAATGACAGAGAAGTTACTCAAACTTCCCAAATATCTCTTCCCCGCAATATTCACATTTTCCATCTTTAATATGAATATCACCAATCATATAGCCACTTCGATCAATAATCATCTTCCCACAATTCGGACAGAGTGTGTCTTCAGCACTCCCGGCAACATTTCCGATGTAAACATATTTTATACCTTCTTCTTTGGCAATATCATAAGCCATCTCCAGAGTTTTAATCGGAGTTGGCGGTCTATTGGTAAGCTTATAATTCGGGAAAAACCTGGAAAAATGCAGAGGGTATTCATCACCTAGATTCTCTTTTATCCATTTGCACATAGCGCGTATTTCCACAGGATCATCATTTGCATCAGGTATAACCAGGTTAGTTATTTCAAAGAACATTCCTTCTTCTTTCGCTATCTTCAGCGTATTGAGAACAGGTTGAAGATAACCGGTGGTGTAGGTGGAATAAAATTCTTCTGAAAATCCTTTCAGGTCGATATTGGCAGCATCTATGACTTTTGCTAATTTCCTTAAAGGTTCTTCATTGATATAACCACAGGTTACCCAGACGGTTTTCAATCCATTTTCTTTTGCCAGTTTTGCGATATCATACATGTATTCATAAAATATTGTGGGCTCAGTATAGGTAAATGCAATGCTTTCACAACCATATTCTTTTGCCATTTCAATAATCTGCTCAGGTGTAGCATTATATGCCTGCACTTCATTGGGTCTGCTTTGAGATATTGTCCAATTCTGGCAGAAATTACAACGTAAATTACATCCCACTGTTGCTAATGAAAGTATCTGGGAGCCAGGATAAAAATGGTATAGAGGCTTTTTCTCAATAGGATCAACATGAATCGAAATCGGTTTATTGTAAACAAGTGTATAGAGCTTTCCACCGTTATTTTGCCTGACACCGCAAATTCCAATTTCTTTATCCTTAAGCACACAGCAATTCGGACATAGATCACAGCGAACATATTTATTTTTTAATTGTTCATAAAATTGAGCTTCATGAAGAACTTCAAATAAACCTTTACCTGCAAATAAAAAAGCTGAAAGAATTATTAAAAAAATAATTAAAAATTTCTTTTTCATACGTTTATCTGAATTTGAGATGTTTCTGTGTCAATAAAATTCAAAGTACTATAGTTTATTAATTTTTTTCTTGAACTAAATTTATTCATTTAATATCTTAGTAACTGAAAAAGTGAGGTGCGTATGTTCAGGAAAATCAATATTCTCTTAATTTTTATTTTTGCATCTTTCCTGATGGCTCAAACAAGAACTCCAGCTGTGGCAGGACAGTGGTATCCAAACAGTAAAGATAAACTGCTAAATATACTGGATGAATTGTTTGAAAAGGTTGATATAAAAGAAAACAAAGATTTAAATCCATT
>JAGLWO010000441.1 GCA_023133395.1 Candidatus Cloacimonadota bacterium
GCAGCATAACCCAATCTCCAGCCTGTCATAGCATAGGCTTTAGAAACTCCATTGATCAAAACTGTCATTTCACGAACTTTATCAGATAGAGAAGCTATTGAAACATGCTCCAACCCGTCATATATTAGCTTTTCGTAGATCTCATCGGAGATTATCAGAATATTATGTTTTAAACAAACTTTTGCAATTACTTCCAATTCCTCTCTGATGTAAACCGAACCCGTGGGATTATTGGGTGAATTCAAAATTAGAACTTTCGGATTGTTCAAAGAAAGAATAACTTCCTCTAACTGTTTAGCATTGAGTTTAAAATTTGTGGACATTGTTGTTGGCAATAAAACAGGAAAAGCATCCACCATTTCAACCTGAGAAGTATAACTTACCCAGTATGGAGAAGGAATCAAAACCTCATCGTGCGGATTACATACTGTCATCAAAATAAACATGATGGAAGCTTTAGCACCAGGAGAAACAAGAATGTCATTTGGGTTACACACCAGTTCATTATCTCGTTTCAGTTTTGCAGAAATTGCTCTCCGCAATTCAATGATACCGGAAGTATTCGTATAACGGGTAAAATTGTCGTCAATTGCTTTTTTTGCTTCATTCTTAATAGCATCCGGAGTATTGAAATCAGGTTCTCCAGCTCCGAAATTTATTACATCTAAACCTTCAGCCTTCATCTGCTTAGCTAATGATGAAACTGTCAGAGTTGGTGAAGGTTTTATAGTTTTTGCTCTTTTTGAAATTTCTATTGCCATTAATTACCTCTTATTTGTTACTCCGCCTTCGACGACTATTTTGGAAATATCTGCAACCTGCAGGAAAAGTTTCCTGATTTTATCCAATAAATTATATCTGTTTTGTCTTAATTCCATATCTTCAGTATTTACCAATACATCATCAAAGAATTTGTCGATAGTTGCTCCATAAAAAACCAATTCTTCAAGGATCTTTTTGTATTCCTTTTTTGGAAGAAGTGTATCTATCCTCTTAACCAAAACAAGGTATTTATCATAAAGTAATTTTTCCGTATCTTCACAGAAAAGTTTTGTATTAATTTCTCCCAGTTTCTTTGCTTCTACAATGATATTAGAAACACGTTTGAATCCCAGAACAAGTTTTATAAAATCTTCTCTATGTAAGAAATTCTTGAGTGCTTCAGCACGATGTACAAGGTCAGGGATATTGGAGTGATCGATATGCATTACACTTTCGATGACATCGTAATCGATTCCTCTCTGTTTAAGAAGCCAATTGACCCGTTGTTTGAAAAAGTCATAAACTATATTTTTATTGTGTTCAGGTTCAGACAGTTTTGTGTCAAGTTGATTAAAAGCTTCATCTATTAATTTATGAAGATCGATTTCAAAATTCTGATTTGCTATAATTTGTACAATTCCATTACCTGCTCTGCGCAGAGCAAATGGATCTTTGGAACCTGTTGGGATCACATTCACACCGATAATGCCGCATACTGTATCCATCTTATCCGCAATTGCTACAATGGCTCCTACTTTTGATAAACTTTTATAATAACCACCACTTTTGTAATGTTCTTCAATTGCTTTAGCTACATCAGGTTTTTCTCCACTTTCAAGAGCGTATCGATGACCAATATATCCCTGTAGTTTTGTATACTCTTTTTCTCCCAGCATCATTGTGACCAGGTCTGCTTTACATAAGTGAGCAGCTCGGATAGAATTATCTTTTATCGTTTTATCTAACTTCAATTCAGTACACAAATATTCAGTGAGTTTTTTTACTCTTTCGGTCTTTTCAAAAAGCGAACCTAATTTTTCCTGGAATGTTACTTCCTTCAATTTTGGAACATAATTCTCTAAAGGTTGTTTTGTATCTTCTTTGAAATAAAACTCTGCATCCTCCAGTCGTGCTTTTATAACCTTTTCGTTTCCACTTCTTATCAAATCTGAATATTTAGAATCACTATTTGACACGAAAGCAAATTGATTAACTAAGTTATTTTCCCCATCGTGAATAGCAAAATATTTCTGATGTTCAGATAATGTAAGTATTACAACTTTTTCAGGAAGGTCCAGGTATTTTTTATCAAATGCCGCCACTTTAACAGTTGGATATTCAACTAAATCAGTTACTGTATCTAAAAGATAAATTTCCTCTATAATTTTATCATCCGTTTTATTAAATAGTTGTTTTGTAATTTCTGCCATTCTCGTTTGCCTGTCGGGAATTACATAGACACTTTCCAGTTTTTTTTCATATTCATTTATATTGTTAATTTCAACCGGATTTTCCAGTTTCTGGAAGCGGTTTCCATAAGATATATTTCCCGATTTTACTCCTTCAATTTCAAGTTCAATAATTTTATCTCCAAACAGCACAAGCAACCAGCGGATGGGTCTGGCAAAAGAAAATTTCCTGCTTCCCCATCTCATGGATTTCGGGAAAGGAATTTTATGAATAACTTCTTTAATTATCTGGGTTAAAATTTCCTCTGCTTTTTTTCCCTTAATTTCTTTTTTTACAGCAATTTTATCACCCTTGGGAGTTGACTTTATACATATATCCTTTTCAGTTGCATTAGCACCTTTCAGGAATCCCAGTACAGCTTTTGTTAAATTTCCTTTTTCATCGTAAGAAGCTGATTTTGTAGGTCCGATTTTCTCTATTATCTCATTCTTCTGAACTGTTTGCAGACCTGTAATTTTAATCGCTAATCTACGGGGGGTTGAATATGGAATGATCTTATCAAAGTCTAGTTTAGCTTCCTTTAAGCTTGATTCAAAATAAGATACTAATTTATTTATAGCTCCTGCAATGTAACCGGCAGGAATCTCTTCCACACCAATTTCAAACAGGAAATCTTTCGTCAGCATTCACACCCCAAATAAAATTTGAACAAATTTTGAATTTTAAACTTTATTGTCTAACCTTTTTTTATCAATAAAAAGCATAAAAGCGGAATCGAACAACGAAACCGCTTAAACATCTTTTTTCAGAAGATCAATATTATTTTATCATTCTAAAACAAATAATTCACTGTCACCTGGTTCACAAAACCAAGGTCACCATAAGAGATTATTGCATAGTCAATTTTTAGATTATATTTGAACAAATTAAATCCTGTACCGAAGGACATACCAGAGAAAAATTCATTTTCTCCGCCAGTTTTCCAATCTCCAGCATTGGATTTATAACCTGCCCTCAGATCCAACATTTTATGTATATTATATTCCAATCCAATACGACCGGAAAAATCAAAATCAAGAGGTTTGTATATATCCAGGGTAGCATAAAACTTCTCATCCGGGTGATAGCTGAAACCCGCTGTGACAAGTTGTGGAAGCTTTTCTTCATATTTACTCTCGGTATAATAGGAAAGCTGCCAACCAAAATTTCTAAAAACAATACCAAACTTCAGGTTCTCATTTGTCGTCTGGTGCATTATGCCTGCATCAAAAGCAATTGCTGATCCTGTTCTATCATCAAGATTTTCATGGAGATATTTTACACTAAATCCAATATCCAGAATATCTATCACATACCTGGCTGCACTTATTCCGAAGATAATATCGGACATACCGAAAGTTCCATCTGTACCCAAATATTGCCCATTTTCATCAGCCAGAGTTCTATCTTCTTTTGCTGTTAAACCTTTAGCAAAAAACCCGAATGAGGTTTTATCATCTTTTGGGAAAGTATAAACTGCGGAACCACACTGCACTCCATCAAAATAACTCATATAAGTCACGGAAGCCTGCGGAGATTTCAGTTGAATAAGTCCTGCCGGATTAAAGAACACAGCGCTGGCATCATTGGAAAGTCCGGTAAAAGCATTGCCCATTGCTGCAGCTCTGGCAGAATAATTAACCTTAAAAAAAGTAAATCCACTTGTTCCTGCATTATCATTTATCGCAAATATAGAAGCAGAAACTAGCAATATAAACAATATGATTTTAAATTTCATTACCTATACCTTTTAATATACTATAGACTTCTTTTTCTGAACCACAAGCCAGTAATTTTTCTCTATTACCTTCAACTTTAAAAAAATTCGAAATTCCGCTGAGAACTTTCATATATTCATCTTTCATGCTCTCGGGCACAGCTATCATAAAGACAACCTTTACAGGTTCGCTGTCAATAGAGTTAAAATCGAGTTCATTGTCAAGGAGATATACTGCAATTTTAAGTTCATTCACTGCTTTTGAACGTGCATGTGGAATAGCCACATTCCTTCCAATTCCTGTAGACATCAGATTCTCACGTTCCATAATCTCATCAAGAAATATATCTAAAGAGTTTGTAACACCTTTTTCAAAAAGAAATTCTGCCATTTCTGAAATGCAGCTTTTCTTATCCAAAGCATAATATTTTAGCTTAATCAGGTCAGGAGAAAATATTTCCATAAATATTTAGTTCCTACTTTATTAACACTTTCAAATTCACTCTATTTATTTCCTTGACTTTAAACAGTCAATTTATTTTTTGTGGTGCAAATTTAAAAAAATCAGGAGAGGTTTTAGTTTATGTTAAACACAGAAAAATTAAAGAAAATGGTAGTATTAATAATCTTTTTGATATCTTCAACAATACTTTATGCAGAAATTCCCAAAGATACTATTGTAGCTGAATTTGAAGGTGGGCAAATCACGATGGAGCAATTAGAAGAAAGGCTTTTAAAAATACCGCCTATGTACCAACCAAAGTACTCTAACCCAGAAGGTAAAGCTCAATTACTCGATATGTTGTGCACTGAAGAAATATTCTATAAGGAAGCTCTTACTCAGGATGTTGAGCAGAATGACAAATTTTACGCAAGAATAGATGACCAGATAAAATCTACATATTTCAATGAATTTAAAAAAGACCTTCTTAAAGATGTTATCACTTACACCAGCGCAGAGAAAAAAGCATATTTCAATGAACATTCGGAGATGTTCGTTGGCAGAACCTATGAAGAATCAGAGCAAGATATTGAAAGAAGAATGCTCCCCAACAAGGAAAGAGAATTCATAGAAAATACAGAAAAAGAATTAATGACAAAATATAAGGTTGAAATTATTTATGATGTTATAAAAGAAATAAATCTGACAAATATCGATAGCAACCAGGTAATAACTGAAAAGATATATATTACCAGTTCCAACCCGGAAATTGAGAAAACTATTGGAGAATTCATTAAAAGTTTCGACGCAATTCCTCCTCACATTCAAGGTTCAATAAAATCCGGTGAGGGTTTAAAAAAATACATTGAAGACCAAGTTAAAAAAAATGTATTCTATCTGGAAGCTCTGGAAAAAGGTTATGGGGAAAACGAAACAATTAAAGAAACCATTTCTCAAATTAAAAGAAATATGATGCTTAGAACGGTTTATAACCTTTTAGTGGTTGAAGCAATTGGGACAAATGATGAAGATATAAAAGCATACTATGATAATAATATTGAGAAATTCAGCACCAAACACTACAGGAAAATCCAGACTTTTGGATTCGATTCAAAAGATACAGCAAAAAAATTGCGTAAATTAGTGAAAAAATATATGAAGAAGAACGATGACGAAGCAATTTCCAAACTCATTGAAGAGAAATCGGTTTACCCAGCTAAAGATGGAGTGCTCGATCATATTTATAAAAATGATATTATTCCAGGTATTGGAAAAGATGAGGTTTATTCCGATATGGTCTGGAAAGCAAAACTAAACAAACTCAGTAAGATTTTCGAGAATTCGAAAGGTAAATTTGTATTTTTCAGGATGTTAGAAGATAATAAAACTATTGCTACTCCTTTCGAAGAGATTAAAGGAAAAGTTAAAAACACCATGATAAGAAACCTTTCCAAAGAAAAATTTGAGGAAGTAAATCTTCAATTGGAAACGAAATACAATCTAAAAAAATACCCGGAAAGAATGATCGTGGTTCTTTCTGCAGAAGAATATTTCAATAAAGCAGAACAAGCTCAAAAGAAAAGAAGATTTACAGATGCAATTTTCTATTATGATGAGATAATCAAGTATTATCAAAATAATTCTGATGATTACAAAGCAACCTTCATGAAAGCTTTCCTCTATGCAGAAGAGCTGAAAGACAAAAACAAGGCAATTGAAATTTTTGATGAATTTCTAGAGAAATATCCTGAGGGTGATTTACACGAATCCGCAAAATTTATGGTTTCAGAACTGGAAGGTAAAAGTAATATTATCGAATCTTTCGAATCAGAAAACGAGTGATTAAATATACCCTGAAGGAGGAATTATGTTTTATAGAGGAGAAAAACTAAAAGAAGTTTTTCGCAAAGCAAAAAAAGAACGCTTTGGAATTATAGCTTCCAATATTGTTTTCGATAGTGTGGTAAGGGGTGTGCTTCAGGGATATGATTCCCAGCGTTCTGATGGTCTCCTGCAAATGAGCTCTGGTGCTGCTAAATTCGCAGCTGGAACCAGTCAGGATATAAAGATCGGTGCTCAACTGATTTCTTCAATAATAAAAATCCTCTCTAATCAATTCAAGAATTCAGGTGTGGGATTGCATATTGACCATGCTACACCAAACTACTTCGATTTTGTTGTTTATTGTATTGAAAATGACCTTGTTTCCTCAGTTATGATAGATGCTTCCAAAGAAGACTTTGAAGAAAATATACGCATTTCCCTGGAAGTTGTAAAAGTTGCACATAAACATGGTGTGCTGGTCGAAGGGGAAATAGGTTACATCAAAGGTGCTGAAGATGAGATCGTCTCCGATACCGAACTTTACACAAAACCTGAAGAAGCTCTTGAATACGTCAAAAAAACAAATGTCGATCTTTTTGCAGCTTCTGTTGGAACAAATCACGGTGTAACCAAAGGTGCTAAAGTTTCATTGAAATTGGATCTCATTAAAGAAATCGATAATCTTCTTATTGCTAATGATGTTGAAACAGGTATCGTACTCCACGGAGCTTCAGGATTAACCGCAAAGCA
>JAGLWO010000442.1 GCA_023133395.1 Candidatus Cloacimonadota bacterium
TTCTCAAATTCATCAATAAAATCAGGAGTAACATCTACCTGTAAGATTGGCTCATTTCTGTTTGGAGTAGTATAATTGCACCATCCTTCAAAAGATTCCAGAAAATATCCCAGATAAATGAGTTCGTTATTTTGGACTTGGATAAAAAATCTCTTTGTCCCATCTGCTAATTTCTTTTCACTGGTTATTTTAAAATCCACAATAAGATATCTATCTTCTTAAAGAAATATCTAAAACTTCTTCCACATTATCTACAAGGATTAAATTCAATCCTTTCTTTATTTCTTCTTGTATCTCCTTCAAGTTAGGTTCATTTTTTTTGGGAATAATAACATTCTTAATCTTTGCTCTTTTAACTGCAATAAGTTTTTCAGCCAATCCACCGATAGGCAGTATATTCCCTGATAAAGTTATCTCTCCTGTCATTGCCAGGTTATGCTTAACTTTCTTTTTTGAAAGAACCGAAACAATCGCTGTAATGATGGTTATACCAGCAGAAGGACCATCCTTTGGAATTGCTCCTTCAGGTATATGGAGATGCAAATCGAATTTTTTATAAAAATCTTCACCTATCCCATATTTTTTGGCATGAAGTCTAGCATAACTGTATGCTGCTTCAGCAGATTCCTGCATCACACTACCAAGCTGACCGGTCAATTTCAATTTCCCGGCACCTTTGACTTTCACAACCTCAACTTGCAGAGTTTCACCACCAAACATAGTCCACGCCAGACCGGTTACCACACCCACTGCATCTTTTCTGTTAACTTCTGAATAAAGATGTTTTGGTATTCCGAGAAATTCTTCAAGGTCAGAATTTTTTATATTTACTTTCTTCCTAATTTTACCTTCTATAAATTTTTTAGCTACTTTCCGTAATATCTTTGCTATTTGTCTTTCCAGTTCGCGCACACCTGCTTCCCGGGTATAAAGTTTTATGATTTTTTCAAGAGCAGCCTTTTGATAACTAAGTTCGATTTTACCTTTGAGGTCATGTTCCTTAAGGACTTTAGGAACAAGGTGTCTGGTTGCAATATTGATCTTTTCAAAGGCAGTGTAACCGGGCAATTCAATTACCTCCATCCTGTCTAAAAGCGGTTGCGGAATAGAAGTTAACGTATTTGCCGTAGTTATAAAAATAACCTGGGAAAGGTCATACTCAAAATCGAGATAATGGTCTCTGAAAGAATTATTCTGTTCAGGATCGAGAACTTCCAGAAGAGCAGAAGCAGGATCACCTCTGAAATCCATACTCATTTTATCGATCTCATCCATCATGATAAGCGGATTGCAGGTTCCAGCTTTTTTCATACTTTGAATGATCACACCAGGAAGAGAACCTACATAAGTCCTGCGATGTCCCCTGATCTCAGCTTCATCACGAACACCACC
>JAGLWO010000443.1 GCA_023133395.1 Candidatus Cloacimonadota bacterium
GAACCAGACATAATCAAAGAAGCTGAAACTGCTCTAATGAATTTGGGGTACAAACAATTTGAAATAAGAAAAACTTTTTCCGATTTATTAAAAGAAAAAGAGTTTAAAAGTTTAGAGGAGATCATAAAAGCTACTATCAAAGCGCTTTATAAAAAGAGAAATATATGATAAACATCAGGCACGAAGCTTACAAGATAGTTGTTAAGGTCCTTTCAAAGAACGTTTTTTCTGATAAAATGCTTCATCAAATGTCTAAGAAAATCCAGGCAGCAAATGAAAATGCAGATCTGCTTTATGTGCTCGTGAAGGGTGTAATAAAAATGCAGAACAACCTTGATTATATAGCTTCTCTTTTTACTGATCCCCAAAAGTATGCAACCACAAATAAGAAAATCAAGATTCTTATATATATGGGTTTGTATCAGATTATATATTGTGATAATATTCCCGAATATGCTGCTGTGAATGAAATAGTAACTCTGGCAAAAAAACTTTATGGGGACAAAGTCGGGAATTTTATTAATGCTGTTCTTCGTTCTTACTTGCGTTCGAAAAAAATAGACTACCCAAAAAACCCTTCTGACAGACTTGCTTTGGAGTATTCATTTCCTAAAGGAATTATTGAAAAATGGTTGGAATACTGGGGAGCAGAAAAAACAGAAATGCTCTGTATGTATTTTAATGATGTTCCAAAACTTCATATTAGAATAAATTTTTTAGCAACTAATAAAAAACGGTTAATGGAGTATTTTGAAAGGAGAAATATCAAAGTTTATCCCAGCAAAGCTTCTAATAATATCTTAGTAACAAAACAAGTTCGAGAAGTTTTGAATGAAGTTGCTTTCCATGAGGGATATTATTCGGTGCAAAATGCTTCTTCAGCCTTGATTGTAGAATTAATGAGTCCGGAGATGAACGAATCAATAATTGATTTTTTTGCAGCTCCCGGCGGAAAAGCAACTTATATATCGGAATTAATGGCTAATACTGGGGAATTGATAGCAATAGATAAATTTCCAAATAAGATTAAGAAGATAAAACAGGCAATGGAACGGCTTCAAATAACGAATATGAAACTGCATGCAATGGACGCTTTCCGGTTTGGTCCAGTAGCACCTGCTTATGACCGTGTATTACTTGATGTTCCTTGCTCTGGATGGGGTGTTTTGCAAAAAAAATCAGA
>JAGLWO010000444.1 GCA_023133395.1 Candidatus Cloacimonadota bacterium
GTTATCTATAAATTCTTTTTCTGATAGAAAGGTTTTGAATTGAGCAGTCTTGCCATCTGTAACGATTTGCAATGCACCATCCTTTCCTGAGATGTATAAATTCTTATCTAGGAATTCATACTTTTCCAGGGTAATTTTATGAGGGAAGTTAAATCTATTTTTCATCGATGTTGAAATAAGAGCATAATCAGGAGTTACAGCTTTTATAAATGCAGGTGTACTGGAAGTCTTGCTGCCATGATGTCCAACCTTTAGAAAGTCACAGTCTAAGAATCCGGGATAATTTTGAAGAAGATATTCCTCTCCTTTTTGTTCCAGGTCACCTGTGAAAAGAACTGAAAAATCAAGATAATCAATTCGTGTGATAATGGATAAGTTGTTTATATTTGTATCCGAGTATAACCTGTCAGGGTGTAGAATTTTGGTTCTTATCTTTTTTGTGGAAAGGTGTGTAGTGTCTGAAATAGTAATAATTTCACACTTCTCAGAAATAATTTTATTCTTTAATTTCTTCCAGATTTTACGGGTTTGGAATTCATCCGTTACAACCAATCTCTTAATATCAAGTTCATTGAGAGCAGTTTCCAATCCACCGTAATGATCATTATGACCGTGAGTAATAATAACCCAGTCCAGTGTTTGCAGTCCATTGTCTTTTAAATATGGTAGAGCTGATCTCCCGAAAGATTTTGAAGTTTTTGGAGGTCCTGAATCAATTAGAATAGTTTCATTTGCTGGAGTTTCGATGAGGAACAGGTCCCCCAGACCACAATCAAAAAAAGTGATCTTGAGTTTATCAGACCTACCTTTTCCAAATAAACTGAGGAAAATTATCAGGATTATTATAGTTATAAAATAGAGATATGATTTTTTCTTCCTGAAGTTCTTAAACCAGAAGATAAGAATAACCAGAAGTAAATATGAAATTATTAATTGGTATAAATTGAAAGAAAGAAATCCAAAGAACAGTGGAAAAGAAGCGGAAAATTGTGACCAGTAATCAAAAAGCAGCATCAGGACTTTAAAGCTCGCTTGGTACATGGAAATAAGAAATCCGATTTCCGGAAGAAAGACTATCAATATACTAAGTGGTAGGAGAATTGAAATCAAAGGAATACCGAGTAGATTCCCCAAAATTCCATTCAAGCTGAACTGGTTAAAATAAAATAGAGTTAATGGAGCCAGGAAGATATTCAAAATAAATGAAGTTAGAAGAAGTATCAGAACACCATTCAGGATTTTT
>JAGLWO010000445.1 GCA_023133395.1 Candidatus Cloacimonadota bacterium
CTCGCTGAATTTTTCTGAAAATAAGTGTTCATCTTTTGTTCGTGCTCCGTTTATCAATGTGACTTCTACCCCATTTTCCTTTAGAACTTTTGATAAAAAATAAAAAGTGGGAACAGCATAACCTCCGCCTATTAGCAGAACTTTCCCTTTAGATACAAAAAAAGAGGAACCGAACGCTCCTCTTATGGATACATAATCACCTACTCTTTTCTGGAAAAGGCGGGAAGTAAATTCACCAATTCTTTTTACAGTTATGGAAAATTCATCTTTTGTACAATCAGAAATAGAGAACGGTTTTTCACCACCTTCAAAATCGGTGAGCATAATGAATTGCCCGGGTTTTGCATCAAATCTATAATTAAAAGTATAAGTTCTTATATCTTTGGTTTCGTCTTCGATTATTGCTATTTTCAGGGTAATTCGTTTATCCATACAATCCAACTATTAATAGTTTCTGCTTGTTCCCAAGTTGAACTTGGGAACATGATTTTTCGCGAAGTTGAACTTCGCTACCAATTGCGATACGAAGTGCAACTTCGTAACGAGATGGAAACTGAATTTAGTAACGAGACGTATGAATAGAATCATTTCAATTTCTCCAGCTTGGGAATTTCACTTAAATTTTCATAATCATTCTCATCCATAAACTCAATGATCTCATTGTTAATCTTATCAAAGACTTCGATTCCCCGATAATAAACGGCAGTACCGACTCCCACAAGTGTTGCACCTGCCATGAACATTTCAATTGCATCCTCTCCTATAGTTACTCCTCCCATGCCAATTATTGGAATGTTTACAGCAGAGTAGGCTTGATATATCAGTTTAAGTGCTACTGGTTTAATACAAGGTCCGGAAAGTCCTCCGAATTTGTTGAACAATACTGGCTTCACCATTTTTGTATCGATCAACATTCCCGGTCCAACTGTGTTTATCAGACAAAGCGCATCTGCTCCAGCTTTTTCGGCAGCAAGAGCAATTTCAACAATATCGTATACATTCGGAGATAATTTGGCAATAACAGGAAGCCTGGAAATTTCCTTCACTGCTTTCACTATGTTAAAGACTTCATCCTTTGACGCTGCCAGCGGTATTCCGAATTCATCAAATACATTCGGACAGGAAAGATTTAGTTCCAGAAAATCACCATTGGATCTGTTTACATGTTTTGTTAGTTCGGAAAAATCATCTGTATTAGTAGCAAAAACGCTCACGATAACAGGTGTATCGGAG
>JAGLWO010000446.1 GCA_023133395.1 Candidatus Cloacimonadota bacterium
GGTAAAATTGTATGAAATCTATTAGGGAAGGATAATGGCTATAAAGAAAATCGAAGATTTTTTAGATGCTATATTGATGGAAAAACCTACAAAAAATAAATTAAATAAGCTGGGTATTTCAGAAGAAGAACTAAAACATTTTATGGATTCTATTCTTCAAGGAAAAGATACAAAAGCTTATAATAGGATTTTATCTGAAGATGAGAAAAGAGTACTTGCACCTGAAGCTTTTGGATATTTGGTGAATTTATTGTGTCTGAAATCGATCGACAGGGATATGTTCGAAAGAATTATAACACTTTCCATGCAGTTTAATATTTTTATAAGAAAACAGATAGATAAACAAATGATGGATGATATTGTTAATTTTATAATTTTTTCTGGAAAATCTGAAGTTTCAGTGAAAGATCTACTTGATATATTCTTTATTCATGAGAGTGAATTTGATTTTGATGATGAAATACAATAGGTGTATATGGGAAAAGGTTTAATCATAGTTGAATCTCCAGCTAAAGTTAAGACTATTGGCAAATTCTTAAATCATAAATATGATATTAAAGCTTCTATGGGACACGTCCGTGATCTTCCCCAAAAAAGTTTTGGGGTTGATATCGAACATAATTTTAAAGCAGATTATGTAATTGATCCTGGTAAGAAAAAAGTTATTTCAAACTTAAGAAAAGCTACTCAGAATGCTGATAGCATATATCTGGCTTCAGATCATGACCGCGAAGGTGAAGCTATCGCCTGGCATCTTGTTCAAGTCTTAGCAAATGAGATTAAGGACAAACCGGTCCATAGAATCATTTTCAATGAGATAACTCAGAATGCCATCCAGGATGCAATGCAGAATCCCGGTATAATAGACCAGCGAAAGGTAGATTCTCAACAAGCTCGCAGGATTCTGGATAGAATAGTAGGTTATAATATTAGTCCACTCCTTTGGAAAATTATTACTAAAAATCTCAGCGCAGGTAGGGTACAGTCCGTTGCATTACGAATTATCTGCGAGAGGGAAGAGGAGATTCAGAAATTCGTTCCCAAAGAATACTGGAATATTGAAGCAAATCTTTACAAAGACAACCTTCCTTCCTTCAAAGCTGTGTTGCAGCATTGGAAAGAAGAAAAAATTGAAATATCTAATAAAGAACAGGCTGATGAGATACTCAGCGCTATAAAAGATAAAGAATTTACACTTTCCCGAATAGAGGAATCAACAAAAAATATTCAGCCTTTTCCACCTTTTATTACCAGCACGCTTCAGCAGGATGCTGCCAGACTTCTAAATTTTTCTGCGAAAAAAACCATGCAAACAGCTCAACGACTTTACGAAGGAATTGATATTGGTGGCGAAACTGTAGGATTGATTACTTATATGCGTACGGATTCTTTAAGAGTATCTTTTCAGGCTATAAACTTTTGCAGGAAATTGATTTCCGAACGTTTTGGAAAGGAAAAGCTTCATCCTACAACTCGGGTTTATAAAAATAAAACATCTGCTCAGGATGCACACGAAGCAATCCGTCCAACAAATCCTTTCAAAACACCAGAATCCATAAAACAATACCTAACGCGGGAACAGTTGAAACTCTATACTCTCATCTGGCAAAGGTTTGTTGCCACCCAGATGGTTCCTGTTCATCTCAAGACAAAGAATTTAGAAATAACTATAGGAGAAGCTCAATTTTCTGCAAATGGAAGTACAATTGAAGAAAAAGGTTTCTTGCTGGCGTATCCGCATTCCAAGGTTGTTCTTGGTGAAAATATTGACTCTAGATATTCTGGGGGAGATGTCCTATTATCAAAAGAAATTAAATCAATTCAACAATTCACAAAACCACCTTTCAGATTTTCTGAAGCAATGCTGATTAAAGAACTGGAATCTAAAGGTATAGGACGACCTTCAACATATGCTTCTATTACTAATACTATCTTAGTAAGAAAATATGTGACATTAAAGAGTAAAAAATTTCATCCTACGGAACTCGGTGTGACAGTGAATAAGTTCTTAGTTTCAAATTTCGATGAATTCTTTAATGTGAAGTTTACAGCTGAAATGGAAAACAGCCTGGATGAAGTTGAATATGGAAAAGTTGAATGGCAAAATCTGTTACAGAATTACTATGATTCAATGCAGAGATTGATCGGTAAGGTAAACTTCAAAGAAGCAAAAGAAAACGCAAGTGAAGAAACAGATATCAAATGTGATAAATGCGGAAGTAAAATGATCCTGAAATGGGGTAAAAGAGGACAGTTCCTGGCTTGTTCAAATTACCCGGAATGTAAAAATATTAAAAGTTTTATTAAAGATGAGAATGGGAATATTAAGGTTGTTGAACCGAAAAAAATTAAAGAAAAGTGCCCGGAATGTGAGGCTGAACTCCTTCTGAAAGAGGGGAGATTCGGAAGATTCATTTCCTGCTCTAATTATCCTAAATGTAAATTTACAAAACCTTTTACTCTTGGGATAAAATGCCCTGAATGCAAGAGTGGAGAAATTATAGAAAAAAGAAATAAAAATGGCAGGTACTTTTATTCCTGTACGAATTATCCTGAGTGCAAATTTGTTACAAATTACAAACCTGTAGCATTGACCTGTCCTTCCTGTGGGAATTACTATCTTGAAGAAAGAAAAACAAAAAAGAAAGATAATTTCAAGAAGTGTCCTAAATGTGGTAAGGAAATCTTTTAATGCATTTGTTAGAAAGCGCGGGAAGCAGCTTTCAGAATATCTTCTCTCATAAAATGCGTTCCTTCTTAACACTCCTCGGGATAATAATTGGTGTGTTTGCTGTTGTTACAATGTTTTCTACAGTATATGGTCTAAAAAAATTAATAACTGAAAAAATGGAAGATATGGGTTGGAACAATTGTATTATTATTTACCCGTCATCTGGAGAGCAGACAACTTCTTCTCGAAGGAGACATCGCTTCCGTTATATTCAAAGAGAAGCTAAACCACTTACTTTTTCCGATTATCTAATGTTGAAAAATGAAATTGATTCCAAATATATCTATGGATACATTAGTATTTATGAGAAATTCTATGTTGGTGAGAAAGAAGAGAATGTAAGATTGAATGCGACTACGAATGCTTTTTTTCTGAATAAAACATATACTTTGAAATCAGGAAGATATTTTAATTCCTATGAAGAAGTAAATGCTTTAAAGGTTTGTGTGATTGGATATTTTTTCGCTGAAAAATTCTTTAAAGGAGAAAATTCTTTGGGTGAGATTATTACTCTAGGAAGGAATAGATTGAAAATAATCGGAGTTTTAAATAGGGATGAACTAAATAAAGACGGAATGAATTTTAATGCCTGGGAAAGAAAACGCGATCTTGAAGCTGTTTATATTCCTCTTTCCACAGGTTCCCTTTATTGGAGAACAGACAACGCTATAGATTACATTTATTTGCAAGCTTACAATAACGATACTTTTGGGAATATGAAAATAAGCACCCGCCAAAAACTGCTGGCAAAACATAAAATGGCTCATGATTTCTCTTTTAATGATGTTGGTGCTTTGTTATTCAAAATAACTAATGAAATTAACGAAATGATGAAAAAATGGAATATAACCCTTTCTGCTATTGCCTCGATTTCTTTAATTGTTGGTGGGATAGGTTTATTCAGTACATTGCTTATATCCATAAATGAAAGAATGATGGAAATCGGTATTCGTAAAAGCATTGGAGCAACCGATAGGGACATCTTTCTGTTGTTTCTTCTCGAGGCTATTATCCTGGCTCTTCTCGGTGCTTTTATTGGAATTTTTCTATCATCTTTTTTAGTTAAAGCTTTATCTGTTGCGCTGAAGTTCAGTTTCCCAATACCCATTGAAGGTGTTCTCTTGGGAATCGGTTTCTCGATCTTTATTGGAATTGCTTCCGGGTTGTATCCTTCAATGAAAGCTTCCAAAATTGATCCTATTACAGCAATTTATTATTTTGAGTAATCTGCCAATAAATCCTCGTCTATAATTTTTTAATTTGACATAAAGATAGAAGATTACAAATTAAAGTTAGTAAGAAATTACAAAGGAGGAAGTATGAAAAAATTATTAATTTTTTTGGTTTTAATACCATTTATCTTCTCAGGATTTATTCTTGGTTGTAGTGATGATGATGATAATGGAGGAACAACTGGTCCCTCAGTAGATGTTGAAGAATTTGAGTATTATTTTGGTTTAATGTATATTCCTTCACTTAGGGCAAGTTGGTTCATTCAAGTTTATGCCTATGAAGGTTCGGAGATTACAGATTTACAATTACTTATTAACGGTATAGATATAGCTATGGCGGATTATCAAGGATTATATTGGACTTCTTCTGTCCCAGTGGAATTAGATGAAGGGCAGACAAATTCTTTCGATCTAACAATTAACCAGTTAGAAAACCATACTTTCACTTTAAAGAATGTTTGTTATCCCACAGTAAACTGGCCTTTGACGTGGTTTTTAGGTCAAAATACAGAAGTATCCTGGACACTAGCCGAGGATTCAGACTATCAGGACTTTATTGTTAGCGGTATATCAGAATCAGATGATGAAGAAAAATATCAAAACTTAGATCCTTCTGACCGTTCGTATACTATACCAGCTAATTATATTAGTACTGGATATGATCTATACACCTTGATGCTTATGGAATATAATTACATCGTAGAAGGTGAGTTTATTGCTGGAAGTATTAGTTTTTCTGGGGTGTATTATGGAATTCTTGAAAAAAATAATATATCTACAGATAAGTTGTTTAAAATTTCAAGGGAAATAATTGAGCAAAAAATATAAGAGTAATTATAAAATCAATGAAATTATTTAGGTCACCTTCAGGTGACCTTTTGTTCAACCTATAAGTACATCTTCCTCATGAAATAGAATAACGCAATTTCTACCTTTTCTCTTGCCTATGTAAAGAGCTTGATCAGCTTTTTTTATACATTCATCGATATTGATTGTTGTATTATATGTGCTAACACCGAATGTAATAGTCAGTAAAATTTCGTAATTTTGATATTTAAATCCAGCTTTCTCAACTTTTCCCCGGATTTTTTCTGCTACAATTCTTCCACCATCCAAATTAGTTTCAGGAAGCATAAGCATAAATTCTTCACCACCCCAGCGACCCACAACATCCTGCTTCCTGACTGATGATTGAAAAATTCGGGCAATTTCTTTTAGAATATAATCTCCACAATCGTGTCCATATTTATCATTAACCGCTTTAAAGAAATCGATATCGCCCATTAAAATTGTAAATGGCTTATGACTTCTTTCAAATCTGTTTGTTTCATATTCGATTTTTTCAAGCATATCCCGTCTGTTAGAAAGATCGGTTAAAGGATCTCTTCTGGCAATCTCAGCGAGTTTGATATGTGCTTCTTCCAGTTTGTTATGAGCCTGGGTTTTTACTCGGTAACGAGTAAAAATTATAAAAGCAATATTAAGCAGGATTATGAAAGCAATCATGAAAGAATTCCTGAGTACTATCTGTCTTTGGACCTGTTTCTTTTCTTTTTCAAATTCTACCTGGGAGATTGAATCTTTTAGAGTGGTATATTTCTGAAAATAAATTAATGAACTTTCATAATTACCTGATTGATCATATAATTTTGCAATAATCAACAGAGAATTAATTTCAAAGGATTTGTCATTTATTTTTTTTGAAAGTTCTAAAGCTTGTTCACTGTAAGTAATACACTCACTTATGGGTAAAATATCATAAGAAGAAGCCAATTTATGTAGAATATCAATTTTTTCTTTTTCAGGAACAATATATAAACTTTTTTTTAAGTTATTTATATCATTCGTTGGATGGATATAAACTGTGATAATTAGGAAGATGAAAATAAGAAACTTCTTCACTCTCTATCCTTTTATATTTAGCATCTTAATTTGAAACAAATCTACAGATGAATTTAAAATTAGAACTTATCTAGATGAGATATCACTATCAACTCCGATTATTCTGGGTTCTTCTTCTTCTGGTTTGGAAAGTACTACGCAGTTTTTACCTCGCTTTTTACCTTTGTATAAAGCTTCATCTGCTTTTTTTATACACAGATCTAAATCCATAGGTTTATTGTAAACACTCACTCCAAATGTCATTGTAATAGGAATTTTCTTATCACTGAAAACATATGGTGTTATTGATATATTTTTCCTAATCTTTTCCGCTAAAGCTCTACCACCTTCCAAATCTGTTTCTGGGAGAAGTATAAGAAATTCTTCACCACCCCAACGACCCACAATGTCCTGTTTTCTTACTACAGATTGCATTAATTTAGCGATTGATTCCAGTACAAAGTCACCGCCATCATGTCCGTATCTATCATTAACCGATTTAAAATAATCAATATCCGACATCACCAATATAAAGGGTTTTCCGTTTCTGCCAAAACGCTTTTGTTCGTGTTCAATTTTCTCGATCATATCACGTCGGTTCGAAAGATTTGTAAGTGGGTCTGTTTTGGCTATAAGTTCAAGTTTGATATTGGCTTTTTCCAAATCATCATTAGCTTTTTCAAGCTGTTTATTTGCTTTACTTAGAGATCTTGCTTGATTAAGACTTATTGCTGCAAATAGCAGAATTAAAGCCCCAAGTAAATAATAGTATCTTTGAACTGTTTTTTGTTTGGAAAGCTCGATTTCTTTTTTTGCAAGTTCCAGATCTTTTATTTCTTTATCTTTCTGGAATGTTTCGATTTTCTTTTTTATTTTATCCTTTTCGTATCGTGCTTGTCTTAATTCGAGATCACGGATAGCTTTATCTTTATTAAGTATTTCAATTTGACGTTGTTTTTTTTCCGCTTCGTATTCCTTTTCTTTTTTTTCCCTTTCCAGTAGTAATTGTCGAAGTTCAAGCTCCTTTATTTCTTTGTCTTTCTGGAGTAGTTCTATCATACGTTGTTGTTTTTCTTCTTCATATCTTTTTTGCATATCAGAAATTTTCTGGAATCTCTTTTCGCTCTCTATTGTATCTTTCATTGTTGTGTATAATTTATAATATTCGAGAGCTTTGTCTTCTTTACCGATTGCACCGTAAACTTCAGAATAGTGTAAGTAGTCATCTCGCATCATCACACGTACATTTTCTTCTTCAAATTTCAATGCTCGTAAGAAATATTCCAAAGCAGTATCGTATTTGCCTGATTCTTTGTATACTTTACCAATATTGTTCAGCGATCTTGCAATACCTTCATTATCATTTTTAAATTCATATATTTTTAAAGCTTTGTTATAATATTCTATTGATTTTTCAAATTTATTCCAATTTATATATATTTCAGCAATTTTTTCTATATCTGAGACTATCCCTGGGACATTTCCTGATTTTTCACATGTATTTAAAGATTTCTGCCAATATACAATGGATTTTTCATAGTCTCTCAGAATTGCATATGCTGTTGCAATACTATTGTAAGCTCTGTCTTTTTGTTTTGTATCCTTTAGTTTTTTTGCTAAAATAACAGCACGTTTCCCATAATCAATAGATTTCTCGGGTTGTATATACCAGTATGCTTCAGAAAGTTCATTTAGGACTTTAATTTTTTCTTCAGCAACAACAATCTCCAACTTTTTTTCAAGATCATCTATCCTACTACTGGCAAAAAGTATATTAAAACATGAAGTTAATAATAGTAGTATGAATATTTTCTTCATAATTTAATCCTTAAATTGGAGAAATAATTTTTATCAACATTTAGTCAAATAGATTTTAATTATATATTATCTTTTTTAATTTCAGTAG
>JAGLWO010000447.1 GCA_023133395.1 Candidatus Cloacimonadota bacterium
TTCAACTTTACCAGTTTCATGCAGTATAACAGCATAATGGAAATATATAAGAGGTCGTTTCAAATTAATCTGGGAATCTGCAATCATGTAATTCTTAAGAGCATTATTATCATCGTCTATACTATAATAATATTCCGCAAGGTCGATTTTTGCATTATAGAAATCTTCATTGCTGATTTCACTATAATTTATTAATTTCTCAAAATAACTTGCAGCTTTTTTCATATTGTTTTGAGTTCTATAGTAATTTCCAATCTCAAGAACGAATTCATTAGAAGCGAAAGATTTTGGATACTTTTGTACAAATTCTTCCAATTTTGGGATTATTTCTGAATTTACTCTATCATCTGAAATTATCTCTCGTCTCAGATTCAATTCGGTTATCCATTCGTCGTGTGTAGTTTTATCAAGTTTAGAAATAAGCATGCCTGCTTTTGTAAAGGTCTCCTTTGCTTGAGTGTACTTCTCTTCAGCATTCAGCTTTTCTGTTATTATTAAAAATAACTTAGCTCTTCTGTATATACCTTCCGGATTATCTTTGATATTTATCAAATCTATGGTCTTTTCGTATTCTTTCAAATCAGTGATCAAGATACTTATTAAATCTTCCTGCAATTGGTTTTTATCGTTATCCTGGGAAAATCTAACCAATGAATTCACTAATTTCTCAAAAGCAGTTTCATAATCCTTTTGTTTAAATTTCTTTAGATATTTCTTTTTATGGAGGATTTTCTCATGTAAATCCATATCAGTAACTTCGTTTAAATTTATCTGATCAAGTTCTGCAATTGCATCACTAAATTTATCAAGTTTCTCATAACAAAGTGCGATTTTATAGGAAGCTTTCTGTTGATAATTCTTCGATGAATATCCTGTGACCACTCTCTGATAATATTTTATTGCGGTAGAGTAATTTTGAATTTTTTCAAAGTAAATATCTCCGATTGTGAAAAAAAGCTCAGCGTTATCTGCGTATTCTTTATTTATCAATTTCTTATATAATTTGATTGCTTCATTCAGCTTTCCTGTTTCTTTTAAAATATGAGATTTCAACAAATATGTTTCATAGATAGTTTTTTCACTCTTTGTATAAGTTAAAATATCCTCGACAATATTGTTTGATTTTGAGTAGTCTTTCAGATGGAAATGAGCTTGGGCAAGATAAAGGTTATAGTCTGCTTTAAGAGGACTTTCTTTGAAGACTTTTTTGAACTTGATGAGATTATTAATCAATTCATTGAATTTTGCTAGTTTGAGTTGACACTCCGAAAACAGGATAATGTATTTATCCAGGTTTACTGAATTTCCAAACTTTCCTATTAACTTATTCAATTCAATATAAGCCTGTTCAAATTCTCCTAAACTAATGAAATAGGTCACCAATTTCAGACGGAGTTTTTCCTCATAAATTCGTGAAATATCTTCATCCAGTCTTTTTGATAGTTCTTCTGAAGCAGCTTTCTCATCTTTATCTTGTTCTATCAGGTCGATTTCCAATTCCAGAGCTTTCCAACGTGCATTGTGATCCGGATATTCTGTAATTATTTTATCAAGTGTTTTTCTTCCTTCGAATGGGATGTTATTTGCAAAATATGCTTTTGCCATCCAGAGATAAATCTCAGGGATATTGTGATACTCTTTATAATCCCTAGTGATTTTTCTTCCTCTTACAATAACCTTGTTATACTCACCCAGTTCAAAAAAGCATTGAACATAAAAAGAAAGGGACTGCTTGGCATATTGTGAAAGTGGATATTTCTCAATAAGTATTCCAAAACTATCTACAGCTTTCTGAAATTTCTTTTGTTTAAATTGAACTAATGCTAAATAATAAAGTGTTTTATCTCTAAAAAAGCTAGCAGGATATCCATCTAAGAGTCTTTTATAAGTTATTTCAGCTCTTGCGAACTGTTCTCTTTCTCTATAACTTTCTCCAATATAGAAAATCGCTTCCTGTGCTTCATCCGAAGTGGGAGAAGCA
>JAGLWO010000448.1 GCA_023133395.1 Candidatus Cloacimonadota bacterium
GGAGATCCGGATACTAAAGATCATCTCCGGCAGTGGTGATGAAGTACAAATTACCACAGAGCATTTCAAAAAAGGCGATCCTGTAGAGGTTATCAGCGGCAGAATGAGGGGGCTATACGGAACACTGGTGCAGCACCGCGGCAAATACCAGGTAATGGTGCGTATCGAAGCAATCGACCAGAACCTGATGATCAATATCCCCGTCGTGCATTTGAAGAAGATAAAGTCGAAAAAATAAATAACCACATCAACAGTTTAATCATTTAGCTTTTAGATTTTAGCATTGATAATTTTATTTTGAAAAACGATGAATATTTAGTAATTTAAGGCATGAAAATGAAAAAAGAAATCAATACCCCTGAAATTAAACGATTCATCAGTGAAAACAGCATCCTGTTTTGGTATATTCCTGAAGAAGAAAAACAAAACATAAGCATTGAGTTCCTGATAGAGACAATATTAAACTACGGAGATGAAAAATCAGTGAAAAAACTCTTCGATTTAGTAGGAATTAATAAAGTTGCTGAAATATTTTACAAGCAAACTCACAGGCTGAGAATAAATTATTTCGATCGAACAGCTTATTTCTTTGATTTATATTTTAAAAGACATGTACAAGGATATCCTTTCGAAAGAACAGCATGATATTTTACCTTTAATTGGTGAATTTTCAAAACATTATCAATATACCATCTCTAACTGATCTGGCTGCAATGAAAGCTTATGCACTTGGTGGCAGAGCAAAATGGAAAGGTTATGTTGACCTTTACTTTATAATAAAAAATAATTTTAGCTATAAAGAAATATCCGATAGAGCTGTTGAATTGTTTCAAACATTCTTTAATCCAAAACTTTTTAAAGAACAACTTTCATATTTTGATGATATTGATTACAGTGAAGAGGTTGTATATCTCCCTGGACAAGATGTGCCTGAGGAAGAAATTAAGAGATTTTTGATAGATGTGGCTACTGAAGAATTTTAACCTTGAACCTTCTGGAAGTACGATAGGACGAAAGGAGAATTTTATAAAATAAATGAGTGAAATACGAAAGCATAAGGATTTAAAGGTTTTTCAATTATCGTTTGAAGCAGGTTTGGAGATTTTTGAACTTACTAAGAAATTTCCCAAAGAAGAACGATATTCACTTACTGATCAAATTAGACGGTCATTACGTTCTGTATCTGGGAACATTGCAGAAGCCTGGCGTAAAAGAAAATATCCTAAATCATTCGTTGCCAAACTTAATGACTCAGAAGGAGAAGCAGCAGAGACTCAAGTATGGCTGGACTATGCACTTGCTAGTGAATATTTTAATAAAGAAGAATACGAGAAATTATACGACAAATATGAACATATAATAGCAATGCTTATTAACATGAGTACAAAACCAGACCAATGGAAAATATAGATTCATCCCATTGTCCTGTCGTTCTATCGTTCCATCGTCCTATGGTTGTTCCATCGTTCCTTCGTTCCTTCGTTCTTTCGTACCATCGTTCTATCGTTCTTTCGTTCTTTCACCCAGCACCTAGAACCCAGAACCAAGCACCCAGTTTCAACTTTGAACTCTTTGAACTCTGAACCTTTTATATTCTCAACATTTCACTGATTAAAATGTCAAGCATTCTGCGCAAAATACTTGACAAAACAATACTTTTCCTTATCTTTGTAACGACTTTACGTATATAATTTTAACTAATGAAAGTTACGGAGAAAATAGAGAGGAAAATAAACAGGATGCAGGAAGGTACTACATTTAAATACCAGCAATTGGGTATTGCATCTGAAGAATACAGTGCCGCTGCTAAAGCTATTGAGCGATTAATAGCAAAAGAAGTGATCAAGCGGATATCAACAGGCGTTTTCTATAAACCCAAAAAAACGGCATTTGGCGAACTGATGCCAAGAGAAGCTGAAATGCTAAAGCCCTACCTGTTTGTAAAGAATAAGAGAATAGCTTATATAAGTGGAACAGTACTATACAATCGAATGGGTTTAACTACCCAGGTGCCTAAAATAGTTAAAGTTTCAAGCAGGGAAAAAAGAATTACTACGCGTGTTGGTAATATGCAGGTAAAGCCGGTAAAAAGCTATGTGGATGTAACCAATGACAATTACTACCTGCTTGAATTATTGGACGTTTTAAAAGACTTCAAGAAAATCCCTGACTTGGATAAAGTTAAAGCTATTAATTACATGCTCAACATAATAAAAAAGTTAAAAGAAAAGGATCAAAGCAGATTGATAAAACTTGCACTGCAATATCCACCACGTGTTAGAGCATTTTTAGGAGCCTTGCTCATCAAACTCAAATCAAAACAACCTATTATTGATTCCTTAAAACAAAGCTTAAACCCTTTAACGACTTATGATTATGGAATAGGCAAGGAAATGCTCACAACAGCATCAAACTGGAATATTAAATAACATGAAACTGCACGTAAACAGAGAATTATTTCAGGACGCAATAATTAGAAGGCAAAAAGCAAAAGGCAAAAGGCAAAAGTTAAATAATTCACCGTATTATGGAAGAAAATAGAAATCTATCAGACAGACTTTTGGAGTTCTCAATCAGGGTTATTAAATTCCTTCGTAAAGTTGAAAATACTATTGAATTCAAAACTATCAAATATCAACTTATCAAAGCAGGAACTTCATCAGGAGCTAATTACGAGGAAGCGCAAGGTGCAACTTAACAATAATTGATGCATAAAGCCATGGAAATATTTGCCCCTCAAATAGACAACATAATCGAGCATTTGCAATCTAATCCGGAGTTGGTTGATCTGGAAATTTATAATAAGCTAAAAGCAATTAATAAGGAAATTTGTTGTATTAAGCCTAAGGAAGATGATGATATAAGAGAATTATGGCTCGAAGTTTCGCGGGGAACTATTAAAAATTTTGGGAAATTCGAGGAATATAAGAAAGAGGAATTAGTAGAAACGTATGAACAGTTTGAAAGACTGTGGATAGACTATTATCCGGATGAAAAAAAATGGTATGAGTTTACTACATCAAAATATCAGGAAAAGTTGTTCTTCTTCTTCGATTCAAAACTGATATTTTCAATCAATGAAACAGAAGAACCCGAAAAAGAGAAAAAATATATAGATAAAGATATTTATAAATTTCTTACCTGGTTATTCTATCGGGTAAAAAAAGAGACGGGAAAATTGAAGCAAAATGTTGAAACATACAACAGATATCTTGAAAAAAACCTTTCGTATCATAAACGTTTCGGTAGAATAAAAAGAAACGAGAAAGACTTGGAGCACATCCATGGGAAATATGCACAGGAGGCAATTCAACCCATATTTCTTTGTATGCTTATCATATGGAAAATAAGTGGAGTTTAAGACTGGCAGGTTCAAGTGTTGTCAGAGTTGTGGAAACAGTAAAAATGGCAGTAGCTCTTTATGAAAATAATATGCCTTTTATTCTTAGCGAAGCTGAAGCAATATTACGCATGGTTACAGGTATCGATTATATCGGCATAGTCCCTGATTATATTTTTCCACGATATTGCCATGGCTATTTCCCAAAAGACGATGAAATAATAGATTTTATGCAACTTGGCTTTGAAGAAGACAAAACTATTATTGCAAATGCTTACTGGTACCCTTTGGAAAAACGAGAGTACGAAAGAACGAGAGTACGAAAGAACGACAGAGCGAAAAATAAAAGATAGCGAAAAGTGAAGAACATCCATTCAACCTTAAACATCTTCAAATCCTTAAACTTTTCGTCTTCCTCTTACCGGCATTTACATCCTTTGTCTGCCGAACTCATTTCTTAAATGAGGTAGGCAGGCGGAGACTGGGACCCACTTGGCGCAGATTGCGATTTTCAGGTCGGAACATCCATGCTACTACATACTTTTTACTACTTACTTCTTACTTCTTCACCGGGTAGCTGAGGATGTTAGCCGGCGATTTTTTCCTCGTCTGCCATAGTCCCGATTTTTCGGGACGACGCGCAGGTTTGTTTCGTTTTTTTTGAT
>JAGLWO010000449.1 GCA_023133395.1 Candidatus Cloacimonadota bacterium
TTGTTCCTCTAAGTAAAAAGAACCTGTCCTTTGCCTTGTGTTCCAGATTCTGCCAGAAACTCGTAACGAATAAGATTCTCAAAACAACAAAGATAATAACAGGTAAAATAAGAAATTTGAGTTTCTTAATCATTTAGAATTTCTGAGAAATTTTCAACTTCCAGTTAAATTTGGAATAATCCTTATCTTCAGTATCCTTGTTTTGATACAATTTCAAGCCGAGATCCGTTGAAACATAGGTATCTGGTGTAATATTATAGCTCGTTCCAAGATTGAACATCTGAGAGGACTGAGAGTCAATATCTCCTCCAAATGCTGTATATCTGAAATCCAGGCGGGGTTTTAATTTCTCCTCAAGTAGATTTAGTTCTCCTTTCAGATATATTGAATTATAACTTGATTTATCTTTTTCCTCCAGAGATTCTATCACTGTTGTATTATCATTCAGAGATAAAGAATAAGATAAAGTTGTTGTGAGAGGTAATTCATCAAACTTGCTTTTTGCAATTAATATAATGTTATTTTTTTTATAATCAAATGTTTCATTTTCTTCATCTTTGTTTAAAGAATTATTGAAACTAAGGCTGAATCTTGTTGGAGCAATACTTAAATTCTCAGCATAATAACCAGTTCCAAAAGAAATATTCATCGAGTTTATATCATATGAAGTAGTTGTAGTATCACCCTCTGCGGGCTCAAAATCATCAGCTGAATTACTATTATTGAATCCAAGTTTGAAGTATATCAAATCATCAGGTCTATAGATAGCTTGGACAAAGTAATTATTTGTTGTAGTTGTTACATCCTTTTCATCGTACAGATTGTCAGATATTAAATTCAAAGCCAGGCTAAGTGATAGCCTATTATCTATAAGATTTATATTATCATTTATACTGATTATTCTTGCATCTTTCTGTAGATAATTAGATGATAATGAATTGAAACTTGATCCAATTGCAGTATAAGAAATATTCAGAAGGTTTTTATAGAAAAATGCTTTAATGAAAGTCTTATAAGCCAAATTGGAAAGCCCTGGAGTGAAGGGTTCAACAAATTCATTAATAACAAAAATACTTTCAAAAGCTTCAGGATCAATTGGAATGTCTATATCATGGTCATCAAGTTCATCTTCTGATATTGCACCATCGATTATATTACTGTTATAATAACTCATTGCAGCTTCAGCACCCCATACAAATCGCTGTTTGAATAGTGAAAGATTAACATCTGTTCCAACTATTATATTGTCTTGCGGTGTAATAGTTAATGTGCTATCGATATCTAAAACATCTAAACTCTTTCGATAATACTTTTCGTTTAATGATTCTATGTTATCCTTGTTCTTTGTAATTCCTAAACCCCAGGTGAAACTTCTGATATTGCCTACTTCAATACGCAGAGAATTAGTTCTCCTTTTAAAAGTTCCCGCAGTGTAATATGTAATTGTATCAGTTGTATCAGAATACGCTTTACCATTAACTGTTCTTTTACTGTTGCCGCTCGTAAACAGTAATCTGAAATTGTTGAAATGAAGATTTGTATGGAAACCAAAAATGTTTTTACTATTCAATTGAAATGTTCCATAATTTGGAGCATGATCCCCTGCAATAAGTTCAAAATGTGGAACCATTAGAGCTAAGTTGTACCTGTTTACAGGTTGTGCCCATTTCGTTTCGAGCGAGGATAAATATAACTTCGATTTAAACTTCAACCAGTTATGACTGCCTTTAAAATTCAAAAGGAAATTAGCCCGTTTATCAGACTCATTCTCTTCATCAGCTTCCCAGGCTGTATTATCCAGATGTGAATTGAAAGTAATTTTTCCGCTTATGTTTAATGGTAATTCAAAAGCTTTAATTTTAACATCTGTAAACCAGTGCTCTGATTCAACTTTGGTACCATTAGTAAGATTTGCTGTTACATAATAATAATGTTTCCCAGGTTTAGCTTTTTTTACCTCATATACGAGCATATTAGAATACACTTGGGTAGAGTATGTTACATCTTCCCAATCGTAGAAAAACTTTATTGAACTATGGTCTATTTCTTCTTCAAGTACAAACAGGGAAACTGCTATAAGATAGTCTTGACCAATATCAGAAAATTCCAGATCGGGTGAAAGTCTTACAAAAGCTTCAGATCTTTCTATAGGTTGTTCAATCACAACTCTATATGGATTTACTTCGGGTTGAATCTCGGGAAGTGTTAAGTTGTTTCCTGAATATGGAATAATCAGAAAGTAATAATTAATACCTGCTCTATAATTGATTGCATCCTCAACAACAACAGAGAAAACCGGATTAGTTTCTGAACCCTTTTCCATATCAAGTTCGGAAAATGGAAGTGTTCCCGTTTCCCTATAAAACAGTTTTACATTAAAAATCTCATCGAAACCATCCCTGATTTCAAGATTCAACTCTACTCCTTTTCCTGGTTTGATTGAAATTGGTGGATCATGATAAAGCATAATTTCTGAGAAAAGAGTAGATGAAAGCAAAGTAATAACTAATAAAATAATATATCTTTTCATAATACCCTCTATTCAAATTCAATTTTTATTGTTCGTTTTTCTCCTTCATCATTTTCAAGTTCTATTTCAAGAACATTTGAAACTCCACTCTCTATTAAATCCTGCTGTTCTTCACTGATGTCACCTTTTTTTATCGGGGAAACAATAATTTCACCCTCGCCTTTTGAATGTGCCTTTTGACCTTCAGTTACTATGGCTTCATTCTCGTCTACTTTATTCCTGATATGAACTTCACCATCGAAAGTATAAAGATCGGTCTCACCCTTTTCATTTACAGTAACGAACAACTCCGTTCCTTTCACAGATACAACAGTGGTGGGTGTATCAATCTCAAAATCGCCTGTTTTCTTTACTACTTTCGCCCATAGTTCACCGAACTGGAGAAAGTTCTTCTTATTGAGTTTACCATCTTCCTTAAATGCATTTATTGTTAAAATACTATTCGGGAAAAGTTTTACAACCGAACTTCCATCAATGAATTTCAAAGCAGCAAAGGAATCTTCTTTACTTTCCAACTCATCCTTATTCACCAATTCTTCACCTGTTTTTGTTTTGCTTACTTGTTCTTTACGCATAAGTTCAACATCACCTTTGACCTTTAAAGCAATTGCTATAGATTCTTCAGCAAAAGCTATTGTGGTACAAATCATAACTAAAACAATAGATATTAATTTATATTTCATGATTCTCTCCTATTCAACCGTTAAATTTTTAACTTTTAACTCACCTTCGGAAATCTTTTTCAGGATATCGTTCAGTTCTTCCATAGTGATTTCCCGAGCACCCCAGATTAATTTATCAACCGAAAAACCACCTTCAATAAGTGCAATAATGTCATTAACACCTTCGATATTAAGTTGAGAAAGGAAATTGATTAGCATCTGGTTATTTATTCCTTCTTCTTCAGAACTTAACATGAATAAATAAATAATACTTTTATACTGCTCAGTTGCTATAGGATTTTGAATTTCTGCAAAAACCTGCCAGGCATAAATCTTGTTATATAAGAAATCAGGAGCATATGTAGGATATAGAAAACTTGTACTTGGGTTTTGTTCTTCAAAGAATGGTTCTAACTGTTCAATTTCCTCAGCAGTGCTAAATTCATCTTCAAGTTCGTAGATTTTTATTGTGTAATCCGTCAAGTTGGAAAACCATACAAAGTTTGGATAATTATCTGAAATTTTAGCTGGACCAAGACCAATTGGATTTCCCGGTGTTATTAAAGATATGGAAAATGGAGAGATAATATTTACGACAATAAAATCTTGGTCGCATGGAGAACTTGAACCAGTCTCATAAGCTTGGATAGTAAATAAATATGTCCCATCTGGCATTCTTCCAGTTTCTTTAATTTGATCTTCAATGTCATCAAGGAAATCATCAAAGGTACAATTACTTACTGAAAAAAATAGAGAAGAAGAACCTTCTTCAACAATAATTTCACTGTTTGTAATTGTTATGGGATGTTGAAAACCTTCAAGAGGTGTTAAAGTGGCTCCTGCAGGTGAACAATCTTTGTATTCCATTATACATCTAAGATAATAAGCATTTCCCACTGAACTATTAATCTGAATTTTAAACAAAAGTGGCTGTTGTTCTGGTTCTTCAGGGTTGAAATATGCAGGATAGAATAAATTGTATGTAATAGTATTATTTGCTGGGATGAGAACCTGAATGTCTACATTCTGTGTAAACAATGAAATTGCTACAATCAAAAAAATAAAAATCATTAACTTTTTCATAATATTCTCCTTTTAAATTAATTTTTTAAAGATAATTTGATAATTTCTTCTAAAAGTTCTTTAAAGTTATAACCTTCTTCTTTTGCTGCCATTGGCGTTAAACTGAGAGGTGTCATTCCAGGCAGCGTGTTTACTTCTAAGAAATAAAAATTCTTACCATCATAACGGAAATCTACACGGGCGTAAGCTTTACATCCAAAAAGATTAAAAACTCGCAAAGCATCCTCCTGAATTTTAGCTTTTTCTTCAGATGTAAGTTTAGCAGGAGCTTCGTAGATCGTTTTTCCTTTCGTGTATTTATTCGTATAATCATACCATCCATCTTTTGGTTTGATCTCCACCACAGGTAAAGACTTATTTCCTAAAATGGATACGGTTAATTCTCTACCTTCGATAAATTTTTCAAAAAGAATTTTCTTACTAAATTTTGAAGCCTTATCAATTGCATTATTGGCTTCATTTTTATTTTTTATTATCGATACTCCCACTGATGAACCTGAATCATTTGGTTTCACAACCATTGGAAACCCAAGCCTTTCAGAAATTAAATCGATGTCGTATTCAAAGTCCTTATATATCAGATAACGTTCAGGCGTAATGATTCCGATATATTTCGCCAAAATTCCGGAAACATACTTATCCATAGAAATGGCGCTTGCTTTGTAACCTGAGCCAGTAAAAGGCAGATTTTCCAAAGATAATATCGACTGAATTCGTCCGTCTTCTCCCCCAGCTCCATGAAGTCCATTAAATATAATAAACGGTTCGAATTCTTTGATAGCTATAATCATTTTAGAATAACTTTTAAACTCGATAGGATTGATCATCTTTATTTCATAGTTTTTGGATTTCAATGCTTTTGCGATTTCCGATGAAGTTACTTTTGAAACATCTGATTCTTCTGAGAATCCACCAGTCAGTATAACAATTCTTCTATTTTGCTTCATATGTCATCTATTATGATTTAAATAAATATATGTCAAGAATTATTACGAACCCGCATAAAATCACTGATAAAATTTGGATAGGATTTATCCACTGCATCAATACCTGAAATCCTTATATAAGGAAACACTACCTTCAAAATATGAAATGCCATCACAAGACGGTGGTCATCATAAGTTTCAAGTTCTACACAGGGTGGAATTTCTGCTAAAGGATAGATAGTAAGAATGCCATTTGAGTATTCGATCTTTGTACTGATTTTTTTTAATTCTGTTATCAAAGATTTTATCCTATCGGATTCTTTATATTTCAGGTGTTCAATATTGTGCATTTTTGTTGGAGAATTTGCAAATAGAGCCAAAAAAGCCAGTGTAGGAACCTGGTCTGGTATATCCTTCATATCGATGTTGATACCTTTCAGGAAGCGTTTTCTCACACAAATTTTATTATCTTCTATAGTTATCAATGCTCCCATTTCCTCCAGTATTTTTAAGAAGTTAAAATCAGGTTGCAGGGATTGATGTGAAGAGCCGGAAGTACATACCTCCCTTTTACTCAAAGCACCCAATGCCCAGAAATAACAGGCAGAAGAAAAATCAGGTTCAACCTCATACTCCCCGGGATTTTTATACTTCTGACTGGATTTTATAATGATTTTGTTCTTTGAAAATTCTGATTCTATCCCAAAATCCCGCATGATTTTTAATGTCATTTCAATATAAGGTTTTGACACTATTTTTTCCTGTAAATTTAAGATTAAGTCTGATTTTAAATTTGGTGCAATCAAAAGCAATGCACTGATGAACTGACTGCTTATATCAGCTTTAATATCTATCTCTCCACCTGTTAGCATATTTCCATAAATCTTAAAAGAAGATCTTTTGGAATGAACCTCTGCACTCATTTTTTTTAATATCTCAAGAAGCGGTTCTATCGGTCTTTTTCTCAATTGAGAAGAAACATCAAGATTGGTTTGAATTCTTTCCATTGTGGTTAATCTTGCTATCAAGAAACGAAAAGCTGTTCCTGAACCGTGAATATAAAGTTCCTGATTATTACGAATTTTAGCTGGAGGATGGATTATGACCGAATTCTTAACAAAATCAAACTTGAAACCCAATTTCTTCAAACTTTCTATTAAAGTCATAACATCGTTGCATTTTGATATATTTTTAATTTTCAATGAAGAATCCAGAAAGGTAGATATTATCAGCACTCTATTCATAATAGATTTGGAACCTTCGAGTTTAACCATACCTGTTACATTCAATTTGTATTCCATTTAGCATCCTCAAAAGTAATTTTTTATTTAAACATATTTTATACGTCAATAAACAAATTTTTATTTTGACAATAAAATACCAAAATCATTTATCTCTTTCTACAGAAAAAGAGGAAATAAAATGGCTGGATTAATTCAAGTTGAAGGTTTAAAGAAAGAATACAAAATGGGAAAAATAACCGTTCCTGCTTTGAACGGTGTAGATATTGAAATAAATGAAGGTGAGTTTGTAGCCATAATGGGACCTTCCGGTTCAGGTAAATCCACTCTGATGCATATCCTTGGCTGCCTTGATGTGTCCACAGCAGGTCAATATTCACTCAATCAGGAAAAAGTGAGCAGTATGAAAAAGAAGAAACTTGCTGCTATCAGGAATGAACAGATCGGTTTTGTATTCCAGACTTTTAACCTGCTCCCCCATCTTAATGTTCAAAAGAATGTTGAATTACCTTTGATGTATGCTGGTTACAGCAAAAGAAAACGCTCAAAAATGGCTAAAAAAGTCCTGGCTGAAGTTGGTTTGAGCGACCGATTAAAACACAAACCTTCAGAGCTTTCCGGAGGAGAAAGGCAAAGAGTTGCCATAGCCAGAGCAATTGTTAATAACCCATCAATTGTCCTTGCAGATGAACCAACAGGTAATCTTGATACGCATTCAGGTAGTGATATTCTCTCAATTTTTTCGCACCTTCACGAAAAAGGTCACACCATAATCATAGTAACCCATGATTCTGCTATAGCCAAAAGAGCCAAACGAATAATTAATATTGTAGATGGTCTGATCAAAGATGGCAATATCAATTAAAGAAAGTTTAACTGTCGGTTTTTCTGACTTCTGGTCTCGAAAGGTAAGAAGCCTTGTAACCGTTATAGGAATTGTCCTTGGCACAATGTCTATAATAGTTGTTCTTGCTCTGGTGAATGGTATCAATAAACAAACCCTGCAATGGATGATGGAACGTGGTGGTTTAAGCAAAATATCAGTTTACAGGAATTGGAGCTATGATAATCCAACAAATGCCAGGAACTATTTCACTCTGCGAGAATTCGAACTTATCCGTTCCCTCATACCAGAAGCTAAGTACATCAATCCTCAAGAACGCCACTGGGTTCATCATTCTTATGAAGATAAAAATTATAGAACCTCAATCTGGGGAGTTCTTCCCGACTTTACAAAAATCGAAGAATGGAATACCCAGCAGGGAAGATTCATTAGTGAATTTGATGTTAACCAGTCAAATGATGTAATTGTAATTGGAACCAAAGTAAAAGAGGAACTTTTTGGAAACAAAAATCCAATAGGAAAGTTAATAACTGTCCATGGTCGACGTTTGCAGGTTATCGGGATTATGAAACACCGTTATATGAAAAGCAGCGGTAATATCGGACGTGAAAATGCACTTGGATATTTAAATCGCAGGTCTTATGTTCCGCTCAGCACGATGATCCATAAAGGAACGGGTGAAGATAAAATATCCAGCTTTATAGTGAAAGCTCAGGATGCAGAAAGCGCACCTGAACTCAGGCAGAAACTGGAAGCTATAATTCTGAATCTACGTCATAGAGAACCTGTTTTCAGAG
>JAGLWO010000045.1 GCA_023133395.1 Candidatus Cloacimonadota bacterium
GTAGATTTCAGACGTGATTTCTATCCTACAGATCCCCCAACAGGACCGGTTCGTAACATAGCAGAATTTGAACCTATGGAAGGAGTATTAATTCGCTACCCGTTCTGGATAAATTATAATCTGATCGCTGCAATGTCCGAAGAAACAGTAGTTACCACAATTGTTCTCAATCAATCCCAGGAGAATTATGTGACCAGTATGTACAATTCTAATGGTGTGAACCTTGCTAACTGTAATTTCCTGCATGCTCCCTCCGATTCATGGTGGACTCGTGATTATGGTCCCTGGTATGTTGTTGATGGTAATAATGAAGTTGGTATTGTAAATTTTCCATACAATCGTCCACAACGACCAAACGATAATGATATACCTATTGCTATGGCGGATTTTCTGGAGATAGTGCTTTATGGTATGGATTTAATTCATACCGGCGGAAATTATATGACAGACGGTATGGGCATCTCTGCATCATCTGATCTTGTTATCTCGGAGAATCCTGGTCTTACGATTCCTGAAATAGATCAATTTGTTCTGGATTACCTGGGAGTTGAAACTTATCATAAGGTTCCCGATCCAAATAATACTTATATCGATCACATAGATTGCTGGGGGAAATATCTCGATGTTGATAAAATATTGATAAGAGAAGTTCCTGTCAGTCATCCGCAATATGATGAGATCGAAGCAACTGCAGCTTATTTCGCTGCGCAGACTTCATCCTATGGGACTTTATATGAAGTTTACCGTGTTAATACTCCTTATGATCAACCTTACACAAATTCTTTGATCTTGAATAACAGGGTTTTTGTGCCAATAACCGGTAATGCGACTTATGATAATGCAGCCCTGCAGGTTTATGAAGATGCAATGCCGGGTTATGAAATACTTGGATTTTATGGAAGCTGGGCTTCTACTGATGCTCTTCATTGCAGGACAAAAGGAACTGCTGACAGGAATATGCTTTATATCCATCATATTCCTTTACAGGGTGAACAACCTCAGAGACCCGATTATGAGATTGAAGCAGATATAATTCCTTACAGCGGACTTCCTGTTTATACTGACTCTCTCCTGGTTTATTACAAAGTTGATAGCGGTGAATATACTTCCGTTCAAATGATACAAGTTGAAGATTCTACTTATGTTGGTATAATTCCTTCTCAACCTCAGGGATCAGAAATAGCTTATTACATACATGCTGCTGATGAATCAGGACAGAGCAGGAATCATCCATTTATTGGTGCTCCGGATCCACATATTTTCGTTGCTGGTGGCCAAGCTCCTGCTGAACTTGTTGTTGATCCAGAATCCTTCGAAATCGAAATGCAGCCTGATGAAATCCTGATCGAATACCTTGAGCTGAAAAATATTGGGGATGAGACTTTGAATTACACAATAAGTTTAAGCGAACCTGTTACCTGGATGTCGCTGGACCCGATGGGTGGAAGTATAGCAGGTGGAGATTCCATTGATATTGAAATTACATTTGATACAACCGGACTTCAATCCGATATCTATACCTGTGACATTATCATTGATGATGATAGAATTGAAACGATTGTACCTGTTACATTAACAGTTACTGGAACGAATATTCAGAATGATATTGCAGGACTTGAAACAAAATTGATAGGAAATCATCCCAACCCGTTCAATCCGCAAACCACCATAAGCTTCAGCCTGAAAGATCGTGCTGAGGTGAAATTATCGATCTACAACATAAAAGGACAAAAAGTTCGAACACTAATTAATAGTGAAGTAGATGTTGGTTTTCATGAGGTTGTCTGGAACGGTAAAGATGATAACAATAAAAATGTCTCCAGTGGTATCTATTTCTCTATTTTTGATGTGGATGACAATGGTAGTGATTATACAAGTGTGAAAAAAGTAATATTACTTAAATAAGTTCTAGTTAATTAATTAATGCCCTCGCAAAGTCGAGGGCTTTTTTTTCAGAAAAAAAAATAGTTGCATAATTATCTTAATAATCAAAAAATTATTCTGAAAGTAATATTACATTTTTCAGGAGGAATAAATGCAGAACATTCCAAAGATCCAGGATGCTGAGTTAAAAGGAAGAATCGTACTTATCAGGGTCGATCATAATGTTGTAAAAAAAGGAGTAATCAAAGATCCATACCGTATAGATGCTTCCCTCGATACGATCAAATTCGTTTTAAATAATGGCGGAAAACCCATTTTAATGAGTCATGTAGGAAGGCCAAAAGATAAGAAAACCGGAGAGATAGAGATTTCAGAAAAGACATCAGTTAAACCAATTGTTGATTATTTAAATGGGAAATTAAATCTTATATTTAAAACTCCAAAAATTGAAACTGAAGAAAGTTCTGGATTGCAGGATTTGAATATCTCAGATTATATTGACGACCTTGAATCCGGTACAATAGATGGTTTATATCTTCCCAATACACGCTGGTTTTCTGGAGAGGAAAGCAGAGGAGAAAAAAGCGAAAAATTTGCCAGACAACTATCTGAATTGGCAAACGTTTTTGTAAATGATGCTTTTGGTTCCTGGCAGCCGCATACTTCTACTTATCATGTCACAAAATATTTACCTTCTTATGCAGGTTTATTAATGCAAAAAGAAATTGAAAATCTGGATAGAGTCCTTAACCCTGCAAGACCTTTCCTGGCTGTAGTTGCCGGTGCAAAATTCGACACAAAAATTGGTCCTTTAACAGCTCTTCTGGAATCTGCAGACCACCTCATTATTGGAGGGGTTATTTATAATGCTTACCTTTGTGCAAAATATGGTTTCAAGATACAAGGAATAACCGAGGATGATATT
>JAGLWO010000450.1 GCA_023133395.1 Candidatus Cloacimonadota bacterium
TCAAGGAGTATTAAACGGACTTTAGGCACTACAGAGAAAAAGAAAAAATATAAAAAAGAAGAAAAAGAACAGATAGAAATCGACACTAAAATCGTCATCAGTGAATTCACTTCTGTGAGTGAATTAGCAAAATTAATGGAAGTTTCTGCAACTGATATCATTTCTAAATTCTTTATGATGGGGCAGATGGTAACTATAAATCAAAGGTTGGACAAAGAGTCCCTTGAAATGATCTGCGATGAATTTGATTTTGATGTGGAATTCAGGGAAGAATATGGAGCTGATATCCTCGAGGAAAAGGTTTCTGTAAAAAGTGATGACAAAAGCAAACCAAGACCTCCTATCGTAACTGTTATGGGTCATGTTGACCATGGTAAAACAGCGATTTTAGATAGGATTCGTTCTACAAACGTTATTGCTGGTGAGGCTGGAGGAATAACCCAGCATATTGGTGCATATCAGGTAGATCACGAGGATAAAAGAATTACCTTCCTCGATACACCCGGGCATGAAGCATTTGCTGCTATGAGAGCTCGAGGTGCAAATATAACTGACATAGCTATTATCGTTGTTGCAGCTAATGAAAGTGTGAAGGAACAAACCATTGAAGCTATTGACCATGCCAAAGCTGCAGGAGTTCCAATTATCGTTGCAATTAATAAAATAGATTTGAAAGATGCAAATGTAGACAAAACTATTAATGATCTTATGACTCAGAATATCAGATTGGAAGGATATGGGGGAGAAGTTCTTTGGGTTCAATGTTCAGCAAAAACTGGTGAAGGTATTAATGAACTTCTTGATACTATTCTATTATCTTCCGAAATGCAAGAATTCAAAGCTCCTTATGAAATTTCTGGAAAGGGTATTGTAATTGAATCTATGAAAGACCAGCGAATGGGTTCATTAGCCACCGTACTGCTAAAAGAAGGGATGTTGAAAAAGGGTGATAGTATTGTTTGTGGTGCTACCTTTGGTCGTGTAAGAAAAATGGAAGACGAGCGTGGAAATGAAATTTCTGTACTGCATCCTTCTGATGTCGCTATTATTTATGGTCTTAATGATGTTCCTAAAGCTGGGGATATATTAAATAAGGTGGAAAGTGAAAAAATAGCAAGACAGATCAGTACTGAAAGAATGAGCATACGCAGGGAAAGAGAAAAATTCCAGACAACGACCAATCTTGATAATCTTTTCCAGAAGATCAAAGAACATGAAATGTCGGAAATTAAGTTGATTGTCAAAGGTGATACAGATGGTTCTATTGAAGCTCTTTGCGATTCCTTCCAGAAATTAAGTACAGATGAAGTGCTTATGAACATAATACACAAAGCAGTAGGTGGCATCAATGAAGCTGATGTGAACCTTGCTTCCGCCTCTAATGCTATTATTATTGGTTTCCATGTTAGGGCCAGCAACATGGCTAAGAAACTGGCTGAAGAAGAAAATGTCGAAATTAAAGTCTATCAAATTATATATGAAGCCATAGAAGATATTGAACTTGCTATGCAGGGACTTTTAGCTCCTGAGTTTCAGGAAAAGTACCTCGGTTCAGCTGTGGTTAAACAAATTTTTAAAATTAAAAAAGTCGGGACAATTGCTGGAGTTACTGTTGAAAAAGGTATTATTAGAAATACCGGGAAAGTCCGACTTTATAGAGATGATATTATGATTTACGAGGGTGAACTTTCTTCGTTGAAACATTACGCAGATGAAGTTGAAGAAGTAAAAGCTGGTAGTGAATGTGGTATTGGTATTCAAGGTTATAATGATATCAAGGAAGGTGATATCATAGAGAATTTCATTGTTGAAGAAGTTGTCCGAAAACTTAAAAAATAATTATTCTATAAAAAAACCTGGTCGGTAAATTCAGAAAGGATTTCTTATGGCTAGAATTCGAATTGAAAGATTAGAAAGTGAACTTCTGAAAATAATTAGTAATACTATTAACTTCAAACTTCGGGATAAAAATCTCACTATGGTCACAATAACAGATGTTAAACTTTCAAATGACCTGTCTCATGCCAGGATATATTTTACTCATCTAAGTAAGATCAATAGTAATAAGGTGCTACGATCTCTTCAGAAAAGTTCGGGCTTTATTAAGAATGAGATTGCTTCTGCAAAATTCATGAGGGTTATCCCTGAGCTTGTATTTAATTATGATAAAGTTGAAGAAAAAGCCAGACATTTGGATGAACTTTTTGCAAAAATTCATGCTGAGTCAGGGAATAAGGGAAAAGAATGATAATTAATCAATTATCTGAGATAAAGAGAATATTAGATGATTCAATTAAGAAATATCCGTCTATTGGAATCGTAACTCACAAAAATCCCGATGGTGATGGATTTTGTGCATCTCTGGTCATGCAGGAACTTCTTATGAACAAAGGCATTAAAGCTGATATAGTTCTGGAAGAACCTGCTCGTGCAGTTTATGATTTTTTACAGGGTTCGGAAAGAACGATTGTTTTTTCGGAACATTTAAGATATGATCTTCTAATAATCCTTGATTGTCATGAAGAGGAACGAATTGGAATTTGTGCTCCTCTTATCCCAACTGCCAAAAAGATAATAGCCATCGATCACCATCTGGAACATGGTCTTATTCCTGATACTGATACTTACATCGACATAAAAACAGTTAGTGTTGGTGCAATTATCTTTCAAATGTATAATGATGAAATAGATAGTCTACCTGCTGAATCTTCAAATTATATTGCAAAGGCGTTATATATAACTATTCTGAACGATACGGATAATTTCTTGAATGCAAATGTAGATGCAGAGACTTTCAGTATTTGTTCCAGTTTAATGAAATATAAAATAAAACCAGGTCAATTAACTGAGTTATTCCTTTTGAGTAAACCTGCAAACGAAATGCGATTTGTTGGTGAAGTTCTTTCCACTATTCAAACCTATGATAATGACCAGATTCTTTTTATTGATTCTACAATCAATATGTTACGAAGAAATAATCTTGGACCCGAAGCAAACACAAAATTAACTCGCTGGGTTAAGGGAACACAAAATGTTAAAGTAACTGTTTGTTTCCAGGAAGTTTCCAGCACTCGATATCGAATGAGCTTGCGTTCAAATTATATAAATGTGAATAAAATAGCTGTAAAATATGGGGGGGGAGGACACGAAAAAGCTTCCGGATGTGAAATTAAAGGTAAGCTTGATGAAATTAAAAGATTGATATTGGACGAAATCAGGGAACAGCTCTAAATGTCAAATTTCGGCATTATTCTGGTAAATAAACCTGTTGGAATTACTTCATTTGATGTTGTAAAAAAAATTAGAAAACTAACAAATATAAAAAAAGTAGGTCATACAGGCACTCTTGATCCTTTTGCATGTGGACTTTTACCTGTCTGTATTGGCAAGGCAACACGTATAGCTGGAAAGCTTTCCGGGAAAGATAAAGAGTATATTGTAGCAATGAAACTGGGTATTAAAACCGATACTGGTGATAAAACAGGTCGAATCGTTGAGCAAAGGAAAATCCCTGAATTAAAATTAAAAGATATAGAAAAAATCATTCCAGAATTATTGAATATAAAAAGTCAAGTACCACACAAATTCTCAGCTGTGAAAGTTGATGGTAAAAGAGCCTATCAACTTGCACGGGAAGATAAAGAAATCAAACTAAAATCGCGCCCAATACGAATTTTGGAATTTTCTGTTGAAAAATTTAACCTTCCAAATATAATTTATAAAATTACAGTAAGTAAGGGAACTTATATTCGCTCTTTAACCGAAACTGTAGCAGAAAAATTAAATACAATCGCTACTTCGGTTGAACTAAAAAGAACCAAAATCGGTAATTTGAATATTGAGGATGCAATCGAACTGGAAAAATTGGATCAAAAAAACTGGAAAAGTTATTTGCATAGTTTGTCAGATGTATTCGATAATATTCAGAAATATTCTTGTGACTCTGAGGAATTAGATAATTTTAAGAATGGAAAGCAGTTCAAAGTAAAATTAAAAAAAGTAGATGAAATCATGGTATTAAATGAAAATAATGAATGTATTGGTTTTGCATTAATTGAGCAAAGTACTCTAAAACCGAGGATAGTACTAATATGAAGTATTTTAAGAACCAGAGATGCGATTTCAAACATCCTGTGGTTGCAATGGGCACTTTCGACGGTGTACATCTCGGTCATCAGAAGCTATTGGCAAAATTAAAAGAAAGAGCTCAAGCTGTAAATGGAGAATCAGTTGTAATTACTTATTACCATCATCCCTTGGAGACAATTCATAGAACTACTTTTCCCTATCTTCTTACTGAAAAAGATAAAAAAGAGGAGTTGATAAAAAAACTTGGGATCGACTATGTACTTTACCTGGAGTTTAATGAAAAAATGGCTCAGATGGAACCTAAAAAATTTCTGAAAGATATTATTATTGATGAAGTTAAAGCAAAAGAACTAATCGTTGGTTATGATACTCATTTCGGAAAGAATAGAGCAGGTGAGTATGAATTTTTAAAGAAAAATGCATCAAAGTTTAGATATACAATAGAATTAGTTGAACCTTTCAGAATAGAAAACAGGATCATAAGCAGCAGCATTATACGTGATTTTGTTCGTGAAGGTGATATCATTGATGCTTCCAGATTTCTGGGAAGATATTATTCTGTTGCTGGTTCTGTAATAACAGGACATAAAATTGGAAGAGAAATCGGTTTCCCCACGATTAATGTTCAACCTGCAGACCCGCATAAATTGCTTCCTGGAATTGGAGTTTATATTTGTGAAGTCATTCTGGAAAGTAAAAAATATCTTGCTGTAACTAATGTGGGGTATAGTCCGACCTTGAAAAAAACACAGATAAAAGAAATTGAAACCTATATCCTGGATTTTGAGAATGATTTGTACAATAAAACAGTTGAGATACTGTTTCATAAAAAGCTGAGGAATGAATTCTACTTTGAAAACAAAGACGACCTTATAAAAGAAATACAAAATGATGTACGACTAACCAGAGAGTATTTTGATAAGTAGCATAAGTTGTTAATGATAAACCTTGAAAAGGTTTATTCAGTGGGTTAGTATAATTTTGTAACTCGAGCTGCCAACTCGAGAGAAATAGGAATAGCGACCTGGCAGGTCGCATTACGTAAATCGACCAGCTTGGTCGAGAATAAGCGAACAGGCTGTTCGCTTTACTTTTCCCTTTACAAATAATTAATAAATCTTGCTTATTGATTAGCTAAATTGCAATGCATTGGGGAAGGAATGAAAAAGATATTATTTATTATTTTTATTACTGTGTTTGTATTATCATTAAACGCCCTTGGCACACTCCGTGTAGAATCCATCAAAGAATTGCCAACAACACATATGAACCTTGAAGTACGAGATGCAGACGGAAAATATGCTCCTGTTCTTATCGTAAAAACCGAACTGAAAGGACTTGGTTTCCAGAACGTGAGCCGACCTACCAAATACGCTGCCAAATACATAGAAGGTGATCATCATTACAAGTTTTACATGAATGATAACCAACGGGTTATCAAAATCACACACTCCGATTACGAGCCTTTGGAAGTGAGATTACTGGCGGATTACAGTATAGAAGTAAAAGCACAGCGGGTGTATGAAATGGTGCTGGAATATGACCAAAAAAAAATTCAAATTGCGTCAATTGGCAAAGGAAATCTTACCATTACAACTGAACCTTCAGGTGCTAATGTTAAAATTGAAGAATACCCAGATTTTGATAAACAAACACCGTGCAAATTGAATAATTATCCAGCAATAACTTATCATTTTAATATTTCGAAATTTAGATATGCACTCGTGGATACTGTTTTTTCAATAGAAGAAAAAGAATCTAAAGTTGAACACATAAAGTTAAAACCATTGTGGGGAGATATTACAATAACTTCTGAACCAAGTGGAGCAGAAATTTTTATTAATGATGAATTACGTGGGAACACACCATTCAATCTAAAAGGTATTGATAATGGTTTAGATGAAGGTAAATACAAAATTTACATAAATCATCCTTCTGATTTGTATTCTTCAACAGAAGTAGGAATTAAAATTAGCAATAACACAATTTTAAAAAAGCATTTCATATTTGAAGATTTGTCAGGTTCAATAAAAATCAATGTTTCTCCAAAGCCTTTGAATGTTTATATTAATGGAGAATATGACGATGATTTATCACTTGGAAAAGAAAAACGATTTAGAAATGGGAATTACAATATTGAAATAAAAAAGAAAGGAATTCATCATAATTCATATATCACAATAAATAAAAAAATCACATTATCTAAAAACGGTTATATAGAAATTATTGATAAATTAGTTGAAAAAACAGGAAATATCTTGATATCTTCGAATATTGAAAAAACTGAATTTACAATTATAGATACAGAGACTAATTCTGAAATTTTTGAAAAAACACTGCAAGATTCATTTAAAGTTTTAACCGGAAAATATAAAGTTATTGCTGACAGTCCAAATAAACAGTATTTTTCTAAATCAAAAGAAATAGTTGTAAAAGAAAATGAAAAATCTTTGATAAATTTTCAATTGGAAAAATCAAAAGAAATAGTAATTAATAGTAATCCTTCAGGTGCTAAACTATTCATTAATAATAAATATGTTGGAACTACTCCTCATAACATAGTAATGGAATCAAAAAAGAATAAAATTAAATTAGAAATAGATAACTTCTATTCTTACTTTAAGGTTATTAGTTTAAACTCAACGAGAACAAATTATACTGTTAATCTCAAAAAGAAAAGTTCCTTTTGGCTTTCGTCTATTTTTTCCCCAGATAATTTATCATTTGAATTTTCATATCTACGAAATAAATCTATTTATACAGTCGGTTATTGGAATTTTAAAGATAAAAGAAATATACCCGATTATGTTGACTATACCGATATCGATCGTTATCCAGATATAAGTCCAATTTCTCACAAAGTTGATACATATTCAAAATGGAATTGGGGTCTTTATTATAAGCAAGGTTTTACAAAAGGTTTTCCTTTTCCCTACATTTTAAATATAGGTCTGGGTTGGGTATACAAAACATTGTATCCAATTTTTGAAGCAGAAGAAGGCACTTATCTGCTTGATATTCAAGCAGGTGATTATTGGACTACGGAAGAAACATTTTATTACAATGAATATTGGGATTATAAACACTATTTCCCAATAATTTTGGGTGTCTCGGTTCCTATTAGTAATTTCGTAATTCATCTTGATTATTTAACCACATTTGGAGCGATTAAAACATTAAATTACGGGCTTGGCATTGCATTTTAGGCTGAATGAGCAGAAATTATTGAAAGCAAAATTTTATTGGCAACGTGGGTTCGGTGTGTTTTCAGTCAGTGAATCTAATATTGATGATGTTCGTAATTATATTTTGAATCAGTTAGAGCATTGACGGAAAATCTCTTTTACGGAAGAATGGAATTTATTATTGAAGAAACATAATGTGATGATAGATAAATAATGGCGTAAACGCCGTGGTGGTGTGTTGGTTGGGGGTTTTCCTACGCCTAACCCGGTGGAATAAAAAAGAGATTCCACAGGTTAAATGACGCAGGTTATTGGGGGTGTGTTTAGTTTCGTAGTGCATTAACCGTATTAATGCAAGGAAATAAAATGGATAATAAAAGATATTTTAATCATTAATAAATGCAAATTGATTTATAGTACTTTAAGTGTAAGTAAATTAAGATTTGAAAATGTATTAACAGGAGAATGTTACAATGAAAGAAAATCAAAAACTTTATCGTTTTATTCCTTTCAGTGAATTAGTCGATATCTGTGAAATTCCTGGTCAATTAATTCTAAAAAGCCCACGTTTATGGGATGATAATTATGAAGGCTATTTTTATCGTAAGCTAATGAATGAAGAAAGTATGCCTGAAATGTTCGAAAAAGTTAATGCATTGATAAAAGATAGTGATCTTGATATTGATGGTGATCTGCAAATAAATATTACAACTACTAAACAGAAAAGTATTTTGACAATGTTACTTTTTAGTGCTCTTTATTATTTAATTTTTTGCATCAGTTGGAGCAAGAAAAGGGAGTCGGATGCTTTGTGGCGTATTTACAATTATAATAATAGATCACTTAGAATTTCAACGAAGTTAAGTAATTTTGAAAAAATAAAATTCCTACATTTTCATGAGGTAGAATATAAAACTCATTCCGGTTTGAAAAAAATGTTAGATGGCATATTAGTTAGAAATCATAATGATGATAAAATATCTCTAAAACTTTTTATGCCATTTTGTATAAAAAGAAAAGCATTTCATCACGAAAATGAAGTTAGAATGTTTTACTTCCATGATAAGTTCCCAACTGTACCAATATTAAATCTCATCGAAACAGAAAAACACAATGCTGAAGATTTGAATTCTATAATTAAGGGTATCGATACATGTTTCGATAAAAACGATTGTTTTATAACTTCAAACTATAAAAAAATTTTAGATATTTATTTATCACCATTTAAAGGTGAAAACACAACTTGTATAAATCTAAAGAAATATAATTTAACATCTAAAGACATAGTTGATGATGTGATGGTTCATCCTTTAGCACCGGATTATTATGTTGAAATTGTAGAAAAATATTGTAAACGATTTGACCTGAAATTTTTGGATAAATCTAAATTGTATGAGTTTGAATAGCCCAGAGAATAAATGAAACCGAAAATAATTTCCGTTCACGATGTAATGTAGGAGCAAAATGAAACGTATTTTAATACTTGTATTCATATTTTTCACATTAATTTTATCCGCTCAAAACGTGAATGAGATCAAACAGCAAATTGCAACCATCCAATCCCAACCCGGTTTTTACTACTTCGGTTACGCAGAAGGCAAGCAGCGCAAGGAAACCGACCATAACGCACTGCAGGAACTGATGAGCAAAATTTACGTGGTTGTGTGTTCAGAAGTTACGGCAATTACCTCAGAAACTGGAAGTGGTGAAATAAAAGAGAACCTTGAAAAAGTATTGAGCACATACACTTATGGCAGATTACCGGATGTTGAGCAACTGGTTTATAAAAAGGGACCAATCTTTCATATCCTGCGCTATATCAAGAAATCCGAATACAAAAAGATCTTTGAAAATAAAAAGATAGAAATTCGAGGATTTTTGCGAGAAGCTGAGGAAAACCTTGCTTTGAACCAGCTTGGCAAAGCTTTTCGAAATTACTATCGTGCTGCAGTTGCCATTGAGGGATTACAGGAAGGTTCTATACAATACAAAAACAAAGTCTATTCTCCTGAAATCATTTTCAACTTGATCCGTGAGATAGGTGAAGATATTCGCATAAAACTTGTTTCCAACGAATATGAATACGAAACACGTACTATCGTTCTGGACATTTCGTATCAGAATAAACCTGTTCATGACCTTAATATTTATTACTATGACCTGCACGATTTTATACCGCACAAAACCAATTCCAACTTGCTCCAGTTAGATCTCTGGGGCAAAGAATACAAAAATATGGAAACACTCACTGTAAAGATCGATGTGAAAGAGAATCTTTACAACAGCTATCTGAAAGAAACAAAAATATTAAGCGAACTCTTTGAATGTGAACAGCTCGAAATATATAAAGAAATAAAGCTGAGAAAGAAGAAAATACAGGTTAAAAAATCCATAATAAAAGGCTTTAATATAACTTTCATTAACAATGCAAATTGTCCTGTGGAAAAGCAGATAGCAGAGAATACTTTTCTTCTTTTTACTGCGTTAGATAACGAATTAATCGAGGATAGAACAATTTTCTCTGATGAAAGTATAATTACTCGCATGGATAAGGTGATAGATAACAATCATACAAAACTGCTTGTCTATCCGCAAACTGTCGATATAAATAAAACCGATTTTGGCTGGGAGGTTCGTCAGTTTGGTGTTTCTGTTAGTTGTGAAGGATTTCCAACCAGAAATGAAACTGTAGTTATTGATTTTGATGAAAATGGAAAAATCTATAATTTCTGTTATACCATAAATCCTGCTCTGCATGAACTTTTTAAAACCGAAGGAACTGCCGCAGGAGATTGGGATTACAGGCAGATTGCTATAAAATTCTTGGAAAATTACAAGACATCATACACTACAAAAAATATTGAAGATATTGAAACGCTATATTCTGAGGATGCGATAATTATTATAGGTAAAGTAATTACCAGAACTAAATTGAACAGAGACATTAGGTCTGACTTTTCAGCGAAAGAAATTATCTATTTTAAAAGAACAAAAAAGGAACATATTCAAAGACAAAAAGAAGTATTTGCCAGAAACAAGTTCGTTTGGCTCCAATTCGATACCTTCAATATTAATTGTGCTCCTATTGATAAAATTTATGGTGTGTCGATGAAACAGAACTATTTCTCATCCACTTACAAAGATGAAGGTTATTTATTTCTGCTTACAGATTTCCGAGGAGAGAAACCCCTGATCCATGTACGTAACTGGCAGCCGGGAGAATGGGATTTAGCAAAACAGATGAAGTTAGAGAACTTCAGGTTTTATTAGAGATTGCGTAATTTGACCAGCTTGGTCGAATAAAATGGAAGTAGCGAGCAAGGCTGCTTGCCTAACGTAACTCGACCAGCTTGGTCGAGAAAAAGAAAACATCGAGCAAGCTGTTCGCTTTACAGAGAGTTAAATGAAAAATACTTTTTTTTATAGAGAATTTTATAAGAGGAATTTGCCACATTATCAACCTGAAAATGGTATTTTTTTTATTACAACCAGATTAGTTAATTCTCTACCAAATTATATTCTAAATGAACTCAAAACAAAAAAAGATGTTTTTGAAAAATCAATTAAAAATATTAACGCTTGTAAGAAAAAAGAATTGATACAGGAATTTCATAAAGACTATTTTATTAATTTTGATGAATTTCTTGATAAATTTCAAGAGTCACCAAAATGGCTAAATAAAACAGAAATAGCAGAAGTAGTTAAAAAAAACTTATTTTTCTGGAATAATGAGAGATACAAGCTATTAGCATATTGTATTATGCCAAATCATATTCATATTATGATAAAACCATCAAAAACAGATAAAGATGTTTATGAATCTTTGACTAAAATAATGTTTGGAATGAAAAGTTATACAGCCAATGAGTGCAATAAAATTCTTCATCGAACTGGACAATTCTGGCATCATGAATCATATGATCATTATATTAGAGATGTAAAAGAATTGTGGTATTATGTTGATTACATTTTGAAAAATCCTGTGAAAGCTGGTTTGGTAACGAATTGGGAAGAATGGGATTATAATTGGGTCTTGAGAAATTGGGAAGATGTTGAAATATAAATGATTGCGACCTAGCAGGTCGCTTTACATAAAGAGGTAAATTATGTTTTTCTGTAATGAATGTGGAGCAGAGGTGACTAAATGGTCTGGTAAATGCCCTGTTTGTGGTGCCTGGAATTCATTAAGAGAGACCAGCAGGATTATTGGTAAAAAGAAAAAAAGAAACCTTCAGGATGTGCTGAACCTTGAAGGTTTGGAGGAAAGTAAACCCGAACCTTTGAAAGATGTAGAGGTTGGATCAAAGGTAAGACTCACATCACAAATAAGTGAATTTGACGGCACTCTGGGTGGAGGTTTAGTTCCGGGTATGGTAGTTCTTATTGGGGGAGAACCAGGGATTGGGAAATCAACCTTAATGCTTCAGGTGTCCAACCAGATCGCAAAAAATGGGAAACGTGTTCTTTATGTTTCCGGAGAGGAAAGTAAAAGCCAGATAAAACTTCGCAGTGACAGGTTAAAGTGTAATGCAGAAAATTTATTCCTGCTTTGTACAACCAGTTTTGATGAAATTGAAAAAGCAATATCCAATTCTGAGCCTGAAGTTTTAATTATAGATACAATTCAATCAGTATACGTGAATTCCGTTGAAAGCTCACCAGGTAGTGTTTCACAGCTCCGGGAATGTACAAGTCTTTTCACAAGGATAGCCAAGCAAAAGAGTATCCCGATTTTTCTTATCGGTCATGTTACAAAAGATGGAATTGTTGCTGGACCAAAGATTATTGAGCATATGGTGGATACAGTTTTATATTTCGAGGGTGAATCCCAGAATCAATTCAAGATTTTGCGAGCAACGAAAAACCGTTTTGGTTCAACTAATGAGATCGGTATTTTTGAAATGCAGTCAACAGGTTTGCAGGAAGTAAAAAATCCTTCTAAGTTATTTTTAAGTAGAGAAGAGAATAATATTGGATCAGCAGTAGGATGTGTTCTCGAGGGTTCACGTGCTTTTCTTGTTGAAGTTCAGGCTTTAGTTTCTCCTGCAAGTTATGGCACTTCGCAAAGAGTTGCTCTTGGTTTTGATCACAGGAAACTTGCAGTTCTATTAGCAGTAATAGAAAAGAATTTATCTTTGAACCTGCGGAATAATGATGTTTTTATAAACCTTGCAGGAGGAATGAAGGTTCTGGAACCTGCTCTTGACCTGGCTATCATTGCAGCGATTATATCCAGTTTCAAAAAAAGAGCTTTACCTGCGAATACTCTACTTTTAGGAGAAGTTGGATTAAATGGAGAAATTCGTCCTGTTTCTCAGGTTGAGAAAAGATTAAAAGAAGCTAAAAAACTGGGTTATGAGAATATTATCATTTCAGCTAGAACGAAGAATATCAGTAAAAAAATCATTGTCTCGAAAATAAAACATATAAAGCAACTTTTCCCGATACTTTTTTCCAAATAAAAAAGCCCCGAGATTCGGGGCTTTCTTATACATCTATTTGCTAGAATCCACCGGCTTTCGTTGCGTCTTTGAGCTGTTTTAAAAGTTCTCTGTTTTTCTTTATGTCTTTGAGTACAGATGGTATATCTGTCCGTGTTCCTGCTTCATTCAAATAATTCTCAGCTTTTATAAAATAAGCATGAGCTTCAGCTTTAACTTTGTCTCTTTTTTCTACCAGTTCATCTGCTTTTTTTCCATAGTAAACACTTTTGTCTATATACTTTTCTTCGTAATCGAGATATTTTTCATACTTTTTATATCCAAGGTTTTGGTTTATTGAAGCAAGAATCCTGTAGGATTCATATAAGTTAGCGTCCAGTTCAATTGCCTTATTTGCACTTTGTTCAGCTTTTTTATAATCTTCCAGAGCAATATAGATATCTGCGAGTCGGTGATAAACTTTTGGTAGTTTCGGTGCGAGTTCCTTTAACCTAAGAAGTACATCCAGAGCTTTCTGGTTTTGATTTGTTTCGCGATAAGCACCAGCAAGGTTGATATATGCATTTATATTATTCGGTTGTTCTATGATGACCTGTTTATATTTAGTTATCGCACTATCCAGTTTACCTGTTTTATGATAACATTTTGCCAGCTTTTTTTGAAGGTGATCCACATCAGGAAAAGCTTCAGTTGCCTTTTCGAGAGGTTCGATAGCGTCGTCATATAATTCTTGTTCGAAAAGGAGCTCACCAAGAGCATAGTAGGCATCACCGAATTCAGAATCTATCTCAATAGCTTTTTCAAATGCTTCCTGAGACTCGTTATAATATTCTATTTCAGAATAGATAATTCCAATTCTTAGCCAGATCTCTTTATTTTCTTCTTCTACCTCGGTTATTTTTGTAAGTGCTTCTACAGCGTCTTCGTATTTCTCCATTTTAATATAAGTTTTACTAATGTAATCCAAAATATTCTTATCATTGGGATCAACCTCTAAACCTTTCAGATAATACTCTTCAGATTTATGGTAATCCTTTTCGATGAATTTTAGAAGACCAAGATAGAAATATCCTCCTTTATTTTTGGGGTCCACTTTAATAAGGTTTAAGAAGGTTTCTTCTGCTGGACCATAATTTTTACTATTGAAATGCTGCACAGCAATACTCAATAATTTATTAACTTCCCCTGTACTGAACTCTTCAATCTTCGCAACTAAATTTTCCTTAATAGCTTTTCTTCGCTGTTTCCCATCTTTTTTTACATTAAAAGAAACTGCTACAACATCTTGGGATTTCATACTGAATACTTTTGCTATTATTTTAAATTCAGTATTTGAAATTGCAGAGACATTACCCCAAACAACAATATCTGCTTCAAGTTCAGCACCCATTTTGGCAATTTCTTCTTTTCCAATATAAGATAGTTTTGTATATCCTGAGGTCTTAAAGACATTTGTTGATTTTTTTGTATCGATCAGTTCGAAGTTTTCATTGTCTTTAAAAATTTCTTTAAAGTCACGTTTCATCAGAGCTTTTACAATATAGTCACTTTGCCTGTCGTTTTTCTCAAAATTAAGGATTGCTACTTTTTGGGCATTAGCAA